>JAZRKY010000167.1:0-6004 GCA_045646585.1 Faecousia sp.
AATGGCAGAAGCGAGAACATCACACGATTAACGCCCGAAAGAAAAAGAGCCTGCGACGCACGCTCAACGCACAGACTCAAATAAAACCAACCGGGCGGTGGAGAACTTCTCCACCGCCCTAAAAATCCCCTCCGTAGGGGCGACCATCGGTCGTCCGTACAGCCCCTCAATGCCGTGCAAACCCATGATCTTTGCGGACGGGCAATATAATCGGATTTGGGTAATGGGACTCATCAATCAAGGTAGCCACCAGTGTTTGCACTGGTGTCAGCAATATGCCACCGGCATATTGCATTTTAGATGTTCGAGTCCTAAGAAAGACTCTAAAACACCCAACTGATTGCTCCTACCGAAATGCCATCAAAAAAGTGGCACGCCAGGAGGGACTCGAACCCCCGACCTACTGCTTAGAAGGCAGTTGCTCTATCCTGCTGAGCTACTGGCGCATCTATGGAGCGGGTGACGGGAATCGGACCCGCGTATCCAGCTTGGAAGGCTGGTGTTCTACCATTGAACTACACCCGCAAATCCTATTCAGCCATAGGATTTTAGCATAAGAAACGGCCTGTGTCAAGGCTTTCTTTGCAGAATCTCCGGGATTTTTTCATAAATCACATCTGCAACCGCGCCTTGCCCGCAGGGACACACATTGGGGAACTGATTTGCCACTACACCGTCTGCGGGACAGAAAGCATAGTCAGCGCCCCGTAGCATCGTCAAATCGTTCTCCGCATCCCCTACACAAACAAGGATTTTCTTTCCCAGCCGTTCCTGCAATTCCCGGGCTGCGCGGAGCTTAGAAACACCCTTTGCGTGAATATCCACCAGCTTATCGCAAGCCCGGAACACATCCACCTTATCACCGTAAAGCCGGTTGATGGTCTCCTCTACATAGTCAAAATAAGCAAACTCCTCCGCTGTTCCCTGATATAAGCCGGAAACGGTGCGGGTAGCGGTCTCTCCAAAAAGGGTAAATTTCAAAAAAGGACCCATATCCTGCCCCGGATGGGCGTATTTATAATCCCAACCCATATTTTGGTAATACGCTTCTGCATTTGTGGGCGTGTTTATAAAACAATGGGTATCTACCGCCTGCACCTCAAGGGTTAAGTCCGGGAATAACGCCATCATTTCATTCAGGGTCTCCCATACCGGCAGGTCAATTTTATGGACATTTATAAGCTGTCCGTTTTCCCAGGCGGCGCTGCCGTTATAAAGCAGCAGCGGCGCATTGACAGGCACATCCATATGTGCCTTCATTGTGTTGGTGCTGCGACCTGTATTGATGGTAAACGCACCGCCGTTTTCCATAAAATAATGGATTGCTTCAATATTTCTTGCGGGAATTTTTCCGTCTATGCCGGTAATAGTACGGTCAAAATCCACTGTCAGTAGTACATCAGAGAACATTTTTTCACACATCCAAAGAAAATCTCTTTTCTAAAGTTTCCAAAACGCCCCGGAAATATTCCGGCAGCTCTGCTTTTACAATCACAATTCGTTCATCCCGGGGATGACGGAAGGAAAGAACGCCGGCGTGAAGCACCTGGCTATCCTGCCCCAGTTCCGGCTTTTTCCTGCCGTAGACCGTATCACCCACAATGGGATGCCCAATAGATGCCATATGCACCCGGATTTGATGGGTACGCCCGGTTTCCAGCCGGCACCGGATATGGGTATAGCCCCGATAGCGCTTGACAACCTCCCAGTGGGTTACCGCATCTCTTCCTCCGCGAACGGCAATACACATCTTTTTTCTGTCAGAGGGGTGTCTGCCAATGGGCGCATCCACCGTTCCCTTATCTTCCTTAAAATTGCCGCAAACAACCGCCTCATAGGTGCGCGCCATCGTATGATTCTTTAATTGGGACGCTAAAATCACATGAGCAAAATCATTTTTTGCCACCGCAAGCAAGCCCGAGGTATCTTTATCAATTCTATGGACAATGCCGGGGCGCAGCTCGCCGTTAATACCGGAAAGCTGGTCTCCCAAGGCATACATCAGTCCATTTACCAGTGTATCATCCTGATGCCCTGCCGCCGGATGGACAACCAAGCCCTTAGGCTTATTGATTACCAGCAAATCCTCGTCCTCATAGACAATATTCAGCGCCATCTCCCGGGGCTGAATATCCGTTTCTTTCGGCTCGGGAATGGTAACAGAAATCTCTTGCCCCACTGTAAGCCGGTCGTTTTTCTTTCCTATCTTCCCGGAAACCAAAACGCAGCCCTCTTCCAGCAGCTTTTGGGCGCCGCTGCGGCTCAAATTCTCTACGGAACGCGCCAAAAAGGCATCTAACCGTTCCCCGTCCAAATCTGCCAAGAAAATCATTTTTTATCCTTCCAAAATTCCTTGTTAAAAAATGTCAGATGCACCATCAGCGCAATACAGCCGCAGGTAATAAAGCAATCCGCCATATTAAAAATGGGGAAATTCATAAAATCCAGCCGAATCATATCCACCACATAGCCCACACGGACGCGGTCAAGCATATTGCCAAGACCGCCGCCGAAAATGGCCACTACGCACCAGCGCTCAAAGGTGGTTAAACCAAATTTTTTTGTAGTAAATTCCCAAACCATACCTGCCGCAAAAACAAGGAAAATCAGCACAAACAGCCAAATCATCCCCTCCATAGCCGACCAAGCCGCGCCGGTATTTTGGGTATAGGTCAGGCTGAACAGCCCGGGGATGGCATCCATATGCCCAAACAGCGGTATATTTTCCACCGTTAAAAATTTTGTCCATTGATCCAGCCCTACGATACCACCGACCAGCAGGAGCATAAATAGGTATTGCATACCATTTCCTCCAAAATAAAATATCTTTATTATTTTACCAGTTTCTCTATGGCTTGTCAAATCAAAAGGCGGGGAGCAAGCCCCCGCCCTACGATATGATTGGCTTACAGCTCCAATTTGAGGTCATTTTCTTTGATCCAGCCCCATTTGCGTAGAGGCAGAGAAATCAGCCAAGTAAGAATGGCAGGCAAAATAAAGCAAATCAGGATAAGACCAATCCAGTCCATAGCCGTAATCGTTTTATCTGCCCAGCCGGTAATCACGCCAATCTGCCCCACAAAGCCGCAGGTGCCCATACCGGCAGACACCGGCGCGCCATTCATTTCCAGCTTAAACAAACAAGTGGCAATCGGACCTGTAATGGCAGAAGCCAGTGTGGGAGGAATCCAGATTTTCGGGTTTTTCACAATATTGGGCATTTGGAGCATACTGGTACCCACGCCTTGGGCTACCAAACCGCCCCACCGATTTTCCCGGAAGCTCATAACCGCAAAGCCCACCATTTGGGCGCAGCAGCCGGCAACCGCCGCACCGCCGGCAAGTCCCGTAAGACCCAGCGCCGCGCAAATCGCCGCAGAGCTGATAGGCAGCGTCAGGGCAACGCCTACCACTACAGATACCAAAATACCCATCAGCAGAGGCTGCAATTCCGTTGCCCATTTAATAAAATTGCCAACAGACGATGCCGCCTGCCCGATAGGGGCTGCAATCAAGGCAGAAAGCCCTACGCCAACCAAAATGGTCGTCAGCGGTGTAACCAAAATATCCACCTTGGTTTCCTTGGAAACTGCCTTGCCAAATTCTGCCGCTGCGATAGCAATAATAAGTACTGCCAGCGGTCCGCCTGCGCCGCCTAAGGCATTGGCGGCATAGCCTACCGTCGCCAAAGAGAACAGCACCAGCGCCGGGGCTTTCAGGGCGTAACCGATAGCCACCGCCATAGCCGCGCCGGACATCGCCGAAGCAAATGTACCTACATCCACCAAAAAGGCTAATGAAAGCTGCTGTCCTAAGGTTTTGACGATCGTACCTACCAGCAGTGAGCAAAATAAGCCCTGTGCCATAGCGCCCAGGGCATCAATGCCGTAGCGTCTGGCGGAAAATACGATGTCTTTGCGTTTGAGGAATTCCTTGATTTTTGCCAAAATAATCACTTCTTTCTTAAAAATAAGCCGATTGCGGGAAGAAGTGATGCGTCCTTATGTAGACCCTATGCACCCGAAGCGTTCTTTGCGGCAGTTTCTTCCTTTGCCACGGAGCCGCTTGGTGCCTTTGGTGCCGAGCCTTCTTCACAGCCTCTGTTGAGATAAGCCCTTTGCCCAAACTCCGCAATCGGTAACAATAGATTGATTATAAATTGCTCACGCATTTTTGTCAACTACAAGCCCATTTCCTGCCGAATATGTAGGGGACGGGTTTCTGTCCCGCAGGCGGATGTAGGCATCCATCCCTACATTCCAATCCATCGGCTCTGCCGATACCATAATTATCCACTGTCCATTGTCAATTCTCAATTATAAATTATTTCCCTCATCCGACCCGGCCTTCGCCGGGCCACCTTCTCCCCAGAGAAGGCTTTTCCCTATCCCCCTCCGGGGGATTTATAAAAAACATCAAATCAACATTGACTTTTAGGGACAAAGGGAGTAAAATAATACTGATATATTATGTACTTGTATGCTCTTTTGTAGAAAAGTACAATTATTACACTTATATATAGGAGGAATTCACATTGAAGGATTGGGCATTCACTACAACCGTGGAAGAGATGGAAGCAGCCACCAATGCGTTGCTGGAAACAGCCAATAAAGTGGGCGCTGACACCTGGCAGAAGCGCGTTAAGGATCAAACGCCCCACTGCGGCTTTGGCGAGGCAGGCACCTGCTGCCGTATCTGCTCCATGGGACCCTGCCGTACCACACCCAAGAGCCCCAGAGGTATCTGTGGCTGTGATGTTCACGGTATTGTTGCGCGTAACTACCTGATTTTCACCGCCGGCGGCGCTGCTACCCACTCTGACCACGGCCGTGAAATTATGCACACCCTGCACCAGACCAAGGAAGGCGGCAACTATCAGGTTAAAGACCCTGAAAAGCTGATTCGCATCGCTAAGGAATGGGGTGTCGAGCCCGAGGGCAAGGACATTTACGATCTGGCTCACGAAATGGCCGAAATCGGTCTTTTGGAGTACGGCAAGCCCTTCGGCTACCAGAAATTTACCGAGCGCGCTCCCGAACATACCCAGCAGCTGTGGGATCAGGCGGAAATCCGTCCCCGCGCTATCGACCGGGAAGTTTCCCAGTCTATGCATATGACCCATATGGGTTGTTCCTCTTTGGCTGAGGCTCTGATCCGTCAGGCGCCCCGCGCCGGTCTTTCCGACGGCTGGGGCGGCTCTATGATGGGCACTGAGTTCTCCGATGTTATGTTCGGCACACCCCGTCCCATCGACACCGAGGCTAACATCGGCGTTATGGAGAAGGACAATGTCAACATCGTTGTTCACGGCCACGATCCCAGCCTTTCTGAAATGATCGTTTACTTTGCCAACGATCCCGAAATGATCGCCTACGCAAAGAGTATGGGCGCTAAGGGCATCACCGTTTCCGGCGTTTGCTGTACTTCTAACGAAGTTACTATGCGGCACGGCATTCCTATGGCAGGTAACTACCTGAACCAGGAGAATGTTGTTCTCACCGGCGCATGTGAAGCCATCGTTGTGGACGTGCAGTGCATCTTCCCCGCGCTGGGACCCCTCAGCAAGTGCTTCCACACCAAGTTTATTACCACCTCTCCCGTAGCCCGTATTCCCGATTCTGAGTTCATTCAGTTCTCTGCCGAGACCGCTGATGTCAGCGCAAAGGCAATCGTAAAGATGGCTATTGAGAACTTTAAGAACCGTAACCCCGAGCTGGTACATATCCCCAACCAGAAGCAGAAGGCAAGAGTCGGTTACTCCGTCGAGGCCATCAAGAAGGTTCTGGATACCGTTGCCAACTCCCAGCTTGACGAGTTCGGCACCACCAAGCCTCTGATTGAGTGTGTACACTCCGGCGTTCTCCGCGGCGCAGTGGCTATGGTTGGCTGTAACAACCCCAAGATCCGCCCCGACACTGCGCACATCAATCTGATGAAGAAGATGCTGGAGAACGATATTATCGTTATCACCACCGGCTGTTCTGCACAGGCTGCTGCCAAGGCA
>JAZRKY010000168.1:0-3239 GCA_045646585.1 Faecousia sp.
GGGTTTCTTCGAACTCTTCCTCCGTCTCGCCGGGGAAGCCAACGATCACGTCCGAGGTCAGCACCAGCTCCGGCATGAGAGACTTGGCAAGGCGAACTTTTTCCAGATAGGTTTCCCGGTCATAATGCCGGTTCATAGCCTTCAGCACCCGGGAAGAGCCGGACTGGAAGGGAAGATGCAGCTGCTTGGCGATCTTTTCGTTGGCAGCCATGGTATCGAACAGCTTTTTGCCGGCATCCCGGGGATGGCTGGTCATAAACCGAATGAGAAAATCGCCGGGCAGAGCCGCAATTTGCCGCAAAAGGTCAGAAAAGTCTATTTCTATATCCAAATCCTTGCCGTAGGAGTTGACATTTTGACCCAGCAGGGTAATTTCTCTTGCGCCCTTTGCGATAACATCCTGACATTCTGCCAAAATATCCTCCGGGCGGCGGCTGCGCTCTCTGCCTCGGACATAGGGAACAATGCAGTAGGTGCAGAAATTGTTACAGCCGTACATAATGGAAACCCAGGCTTTCAGGGTGTTATCCCGCAGCTGGGGAATGCCCTCTGCAATAGAGCCGGCTTCATCTTCAATGAAAAAGGTGCGTTTTCCTGTGGTCAGCACCCGGTGCAGAAGCTCCGGAAAACGCCATAGATGGTGGGTGGAAAATACACCGTCTACATAGGGATAGCTTTTCTTCACTCTCTGATAAACCGCATCCTCGCCTGCCATGCAGCCGCAGAGAAAAATTTTCTGCCGCATATGGCGGCGCTTGGTGTGGCTCAGTGCGCCTAAATTGCCAAAAACCCGCTGCTCGGCGTGTTCGCGGATGGCGCAGGTGTTCATAATAACTACGTCAGCGCCCTCGGCGGCGCCCACAATGGCATAGCCGCTTTCCGCCAGCATACCCCGGAGCTTTTCGGAATCCGCCTCGTTTTGCTGGCAGCCGTAGGTCTCCACATAGGCGGTGGGGATGACACCTTGGGAAAGCCAAAGGGCACTTATTTTTTGGCAGAAATCCATCTGCTGCGCAAGCTGCTGTTTTGAAATAACTGAGGTCTTTGGGTTCATTTGTGGGTCTCCTTTTGCCGATACTACTCTAATGATACAGTATAACATTTTTTTACGCATTTTGCAAGGCTTTCCCACAGTGGTAAGAAAAATGTAAACAATTTGGAAATAGCTTGCAATTACTTTTGAGAAATGGTAAACTATCGAGGATTAATAGTTGTCTTTACGGCAACGGAAAGAAGGTAGGTTTGTATGGAAAATACCAACGATAAGCAAGCGCTTGAACAGGAAGAAGTCCTGGCGGATGATTGCGAACTTTGCCCCGAGGATGAGGAACTGACCCAAGAAGAAGTGCTGGGGGAGGAAGAAGACGAGGAGTTGGATTTTGACACCCTTGCTTTTGGTGAGAAACCCGTAAAGGCAAAGAAAGTCGAAAAACCTGCGAAGGAAAAGAAAACCGTTGTTGCGGAAAACAATAAAAAGGCAGCTCTTCCTTTGTGGGCAAGTATTTGTATGGCGGTATTAGCAACAGCGGTGGTTACGCTGGCTGTTTTGTTGTTTATTGATCGCTATAATAACCCTCCCGTTGCTACAGAGCCTACGGTAAATTTTGACAGCTATACCGGTGAGGAAAAAGAGCTTATCAGCATTCGGGATCAGGTAGTGGCAACAGCAGGCGAAAAAAAGCTGACCAATGCCCAGCTGCAGGTGTATTACTGGGTTACGGTTTATAGCTTCCTGGATGAAAACAGCTATTATTTGAGCTTTATTGGCTTGGATTACACCAAGGACCTTGCTACTCAGGCGTGTTATTTTGACAGTGAAATTTCCTGGCAGGAGTATTTCCTGAAGCAATGCCTGTATACCTGGCATCAGTATGCTGTTCTTTGCATTGAGGCGGAAGAGGTGCAGTTTAAGCTTAGTGAGGATGAGCAGGAATATCTGGAAAACTTCCGGGAGACTATGAATACCCAAGCCCAAAAGTATGGCTACGCCGATGCTGAGGAAATGGTGCAGAAGGAAATGAGTGTTGGCGCGACCTTGGATGCCTATGTGCAGTACACCAATGAGACCTTTTTGGGTATGGGCTACTACGATCAGTTTGCCAGCAGCTTAAAGATTACAGAGGAAGATATTGCAGCTTATTACGAAGAGAATAAGGAAACCTATGAAGAGAATCAAATCACAAAGGACGATACGGACTTCGCCTGGGTAGGTGTGCGTCATATTCTCCTCATTCCCGAAGCAACAAAGGATGAAAACGGCAATGAAGTTTATACCGACGAGGCCTGGGAAGCCTGCCGCAAGGAGGCGCAGGCGCTGCTGGATAGCTTCTTAGCCGGCAAAGAGGTAACAGAGGAAGTTTTCGCAGAGTTGGCAAAGACCCATACCGAAGACCCCGGTTCTAAGGATAACGGCGGTCTGTATGACCAGTTTTTCCGGAATGAGATGGTGGAGGAGTTTGAGGAATGGAGCTTCGATAAAACCCGGAAATACGGAGATACCGGTCTTATTAAAACCTCATACGGCTATCATTTGATGTTCTTTATTGAAGGCGAAGCCCAGTGGCATTATTACGCCGATGCAGAGCTTAGAATGGAAGAATGCCAAGAATTGTTAGATGGGCTGAAGGAAAAATATCCCTTAGATACAGATATGGATAAGATGCTTATCGGACACGTAGACTTAGCTTAATAAAAGCCCGCAAAGCAAAGGCGGGGCTTCATAAAACATTATCCGCTTCAAAAGCAATCTTTTTATCCAATACCGCACAAAAGTGCTATGGTAGGCGTCAGCCTTACCATAGCACTTTTTCTTGTCTTGGCATAAAAATCTTTACTTTTGAAGTGCTTTGCAGTTTTGCCGTTTGGATTTTTCTTTGTGGCAAGGAATAGACACGCAGAAATACTTTGTGTATTTCCAGGGGATATTCTGATGCTACAAGGAAAAAGACTGGGGCAAAACCGAATAATGTCTTATGAAACCCCGCCTAAAGGCTTTGCGGGCTTTTCACATAAACAGATAAAAGGCGAGAGTAAGAAGGGCTGTTCCCTTTTCTTCTTCGTTGTCGCCTGCCATTAAAAGCAGCAGCAATATAATCAGAAAATCCCCGGTGTCGAAATTTGGGGGAAGGAGATGCCGCAAAAAGCCGGTAATGCCCATTTGGGGCTGGGGAGAGTAAGGAATAGGCGGCGGGCAGGGTGGCGCTTCCTGGGGTGGCGGGATATATGGCTGGGCAGGTGGT
>JAZRKY010000169.1:0-7167 GCA_045646585.1 Faecousia sp.
TCGTTACCCATAAAGGTAAGGTAGCCTTCACCGCCTAAGCTCATTGTGAGCAATCTGAGCATTTTATGCAGCGCCATACCCCGGTCGATGATGGGATTTTGACTGCTCTTTTCCATACCCCAGTACATTTCCTTGTCGCACAGGCGGAACATAATGGTCTTATCGCCCACAAGCGCCTGGTCGTGGGATTCGCAATAGCCAATCACCTTTTCCTTAGGTCTGCGGCCGGAAAGCTCGTAGTAAATATGGAACAAATCCCAATTTTCATCCGGGACTTCCTTCAAAATTTTGATCCACATATCCGGCACGCCCATCGCAAGTCGGTAATCAAAGCCCACACCGCCCCAAGAAATGGGCAAAGCAAGTCCCGGCAGCGCTGAGGTATCCTCTGCGATGGTGATGGCGTTGGGATTAACCTGACGCACAAGAATATTGGCAAGCTGGAGATAGGTTACCGCCTCCACATCCGTATTCATAGAGAAATAGGCGTCATACCCCATAAAGTCCTGCCCCAAGCCGTGATTATGGTAGAGCATAGAGGTAACGCCGTCAAAGCGGAAACCGTCAAAATGGTATTCCTCCAGCCAGTATTTCAGGTTGGACAGCAAAAAGTGCAGAACCTCGTTTTTGCCGTAATCGAAGCACTTTGTTCCCCAAGCGGCGTGGTCTCCCTGGGGTCCTTCGTGGAAAAACTGATAGTCTGTGCCGTCAAATTTGGCGATACCCTCCCGGGTGTTTTTGCAGGCGTGGGAATGCACCACATCCAACAGCACCGCGATACCCATTTTATGGGCGGTATTTATCAGCTCCTTCAGCTCCTCCGGCGTGCCAAACCGAGAAGATGCCGCAAAGAAATTGGTAACCTGATAGCCAAAAGAGGCATAGTAGGGATGCTCCATAATGGCCATAATCTGCAGGGTATTGTAGCCAAGGCGTTTAATGCGAGGCAAAACCTTTTGGGTAAATTCCCGGTAAGTGCCAAGCTTACCCTCTTCCTGGGCCATACCGATATGACATTCGTAAATAAACAGCCGCTTTTTGGGCTTAAATCCCGCATCTGTCCAGGCATAGGGCGTTTCATCCCAAATAACGCCACACCAGCTATAATCCTCAGGATTTTGCTCCACCCGCTTGATATAAAGGGGGATTCGCTCCATCTCTTCCCCTTGGCGGCATACCACAGCCATTACGCGATTTCCGGTCTTTAAGCGGTCTTTTCCCGGCAAAAACAGCTCAAAAACGCCGTTTTCCTTTTTCTCCATAGGATAGGCATACCGATCCCATCCGCAAAAATCGCCGGTTAAAAACAGCCTGTCCGCGCCGGGCGCCCACTCCCGATAATACCAGCCGTCGTCGGTTTTATGAAAGCCAAAATATAAATGCCCGGTGGCAAAATCGCTGAGACTGCCACCCTCGGGAAGAATGCGTGAAAGAGTTTCTTCCAGCCGTTTTTGGCGCAGGAGCAAATCATCTTTATAGTTTTTCAGCAAGGGGTCGCAGGCAAAGATTTTCATAACCGTTCCTCCTTGGTGTTTTCTAATTTCAGTTTATTCCTATTTTCATCCGATGTCAAGGGAAAAGAAAAGACCCGAAACGACTGTTTCAGGTCTTTTTTGTAAATTTTTCCTTGCATTTGGGGCAGGTGATAGCGATTTTGCCCTTTCCCCGAGGTACACGCACCGTCTGGCGACAGCGGGGACAGGAAAAATATCTATGCTGTCTATCCCGGATGCGCTCTATAAAAAGCAAGTATTTCCGATTTTCCCGATAACGCTTATAAGTGTTGCGGGAAAAGCAGCGAAACAGCGCCCACAGCAGAAAAACATAGGAAATTACCGTCAGCAGTAATCCTACAACGGCATTCGTCATAAACAGATTGAGGAAGCAGGTGGCAAGACCCAAGCCCAGCAGCAGGTTATTGAGCTTATCCGCGCCGTATCTTCCTGTCATAAACCGGCGGAACGCCAGAGATAGGCGCTGGCCAAGATTCTTCATAAAATAACTCCTTTTGTTGTTATTCTATACAGATTATAATACAGATTTTCAAAAAAACAACCGCTTGTGTGCAAAATTTACGATTCGTTAAAAAACAACAGAGGGCAAAGAAGCCACAAAGACAAGCAAACCAAAGGCGTCGGCGTACATAGGTACGGTAGTCCTTTGGTTTGCGCAGTAAGTCAAAACACCTTGCGAAGCAAGCTTTTTTGGCTGTTTTGAGCGCTTTGATCCGCTTTGAAATGTTATGTAAACCAGCAATATATAGAGAAACCCACAAATTATCAAAATCTTGTGTTTTGACGGTTTGTGGATTCTTTGACCCTATGAGCAAGGGTCGCAGGCGAACCTGCGACCCTTGCCATTGAAAAAGAGAAAAAAGAAAAGAGAATTGTATGCTGTTATCGTAACAGGTAAATATGAAGAATATAAGGTATTCTCTATTAAAAAAGTATTAAGTCTATATGCTGGGGTTTATTTTTCCCAAGTGTAGGGGAAAACTTTACTTTTTACGAAAAGAATAGTATACTATAAAAAAGATTTTTGTTTGGAGGTGCAGGGAAAGTGCTCCATAAGCTGCAAGCGGTGGAAAACCGCTTTGAAGAGCTATGCGCCAAAAGTGAACAGCCGGATTTTTACGCCGACCCCAAGAAGGCCGCCGCTATTTTGCGGGAACGGAACGATTTAGAGCCAATTATTACCGCTTTCCGGGCTTACCGCGCCGCTTTGCGGGATATGCAGGAAGCCGAGGAGCTGATGAGCGACCCGGAGATGCGGGAGCTTTGTCAAGACACCTACCAGGAAGCCAAAGCACAAAAAGAAGCCCTCTTTTCTGAGCTTCAGATTTTGCTTTTGCCTAAAGACCCCAACGACGACAAAAATGTGATTGTGGAAATCCGCGGCGGTGTGGGCGGTGAAGAAAGCGCCCTGTTTGCCCACAGCCTGTTTCGGATGTACAGTATGTACGCCGCGCAAAAGGGCTGGAATATTGAGCTTATGAACTACAATGAAACAGAGCTTGGCGGCGTAAAGGAAGCGGATTTTGTGGTAAACGGGCGGGGCGCCTATTCCCGGCTTAAATACGAGTCCGGCGTTCACCGCGTTCAGCGGGTGCCTGAAACGGAGTCGGGCGGTCGCGTGCATACCTCTACCGCTACCGTAGCAGTACTTCCCGAAATGGAAGAGGTAGATGTGCAGATTAACCCGGCGGACATCGAAATGCAGGTCTATCGGGCGTCCGGCGCCGGCGGTCAGCACGTAAATAAGACAAGCTCTGCTGTGCGGCTGATTCACAAGCCCTCGGGCATTGTGGTTGCCTGTCAGGAGGAGCGCAGCCAGCTGCAAAACCGGGAAAAATGTATGCGGATGCTGGCATCCAAGCTCTATGAAATTGAGCAGGAAAAGTTAGACTCCCAAGTTACAGGTATGCGCCGCAGTCAGGTAGGCACAGGTATGCGCAATGAGCGCATTCGCACCTACAATTTCCCCCAAGGTCGTGTTACAGACCACCGCATTGGTCTGACCCTCTACAAAATCGACGCGGTTATGGATGGCGCTATTGATGAGATTATTGATGCCCTCGCCACCGCCGACCAGGCCGAAAAGCTGAAAAACAGCCAATAAGCCCTCCCCCGTTGTCATTCTGAGTGGAGCACGAATGTGCGGAATCGAAGAATCTACGCACCGAATATTTGCGAAGATCCTTCGACTCCCGTTGGTCGCTCAGGATGACAAGTTCTGCGGTCGTTGCGTACGAAAAAGGCAATAGAAAGGAAACTTTATGGAATATATCACCAATTCTCCTGAGGAGACGGAGAAGTTAGGCGCAGCTTTAGGGCGTGTAATTGCGCCGGGAACGGTAATTGCCTACTCCGGCGACTTAGGCGCAGGCAAAACCGCCTTTACCCGGGGTATTGCCCGGGGTCTTGGCATTTTGGAGCCGGTTACCAGCCCTACCTACACCATTGTAAATGAATATTTAGGCGGTCGGCTGCCCCTTTTTCACTTTGATATGTACCGCTTGACTTCTTCTGAGGACTTATGGGACATCGGCTGGGAGGATTATTTGGACAGAAACGGCATTTGCGCTGTAGAATGGAGCGAAAATGTGAAAGATGCCTTGGAAAATCCTCTGCTTGTCCAAATAGAAAAGCTCAGCGACACCAGCCGCCGCATTACCCTGAAAGGAGATAAAGACTATGCTCTTAGCCTTTGAAACCTCCGCAAAAGCCGCTTCGGTCGCCCTTTTTGACGGAGAAAAGCTCGTTGGCGAAAGCTATCAGAATACAGGTCTTACCCATAGCCAGACACTCCTGCTTATGGCAGAGGATCTGATGAAAAACTGCGGCATTTCCCCTAAAGACTTAACAGGTGTTGCCGTAGCCGCAGGACCGGGCAGCTTTACCGGCGTCCGCATTGGCGTTTCTGCCGCAAAAGGACTCGCCTGGGGGCGGGAAATCCCCTGCTGGGGTGTTTCTACATTGGAAGCTATGGCGTTAGGCTTGGGCATACAAGATGGCTATATTCTTCCCACAATGGACGCCCGTCGGGCGCAGGTCTATACCGCCCTGTTTTCCGTTAAAAACGGTACAATTACCCGCATTTTGGAGGATCAGGCGATTGCCCTTGCGGAACTGAAAGAAAAACTATCTAACGATATGCCTATTTTCTTGGTTGGCGACGGTAGTACCCTTACTTATCACACCCTGAAAGAGGAAATCCCCTCTCTTGTGATGCCCCCGGAGCATAAAATGCACCAGCGGGCTGTGGGTGTGGGTTTTGCCGCTCTTGCCGCCATTTCCCGTGGCGAGACCGGCGACGGAGAAACCCTCACCCCCAACTATCTCCGCCTTTCCCAAGCCGAACGGGAAAGAATAGAAAAAATGAAATGATACCGTAGGGGCGATTCATGAATCGCCCGTTGCTAAAAAAACAATATTTATAATTTATAGGTATCTGATAAAAAATCCGACAGATGAAAAATCTGTCGGATTTTTGTGGGCGATTCGTGAATCGCCCCTACAATATTATATGCGCATTTTTATATTGTTCTGTGCGTTTTTTGCGTTAAAAAATACCAAACAATAATAGCACTTGCCTGCAATACCACACCTGCGCCAATCAAAATCGCGCAGTGCATAAAGAAATCCTGAGGCAGTACCCAGATAATCGCATCGGTATAGGGGTTAAACATCCAGTTGTCTTTTCCGGGGAAGAAAATATGGTGAAATACCGTAAAGGCCTTGGTAAAATCAATGGACGCCAATGCGCCAACCACAATGGGAAGTAATATGACTAATATTGCAGACCAAAAAGCCGCCGGCTTACGAAATAACCGATAAGGTCCTATCTTCCGCCGCAGGAAGAACAAAATCAAAAGCACCGCACTTGACCCTACCAACACCGCAGCATTCAGGTCAAACAGCACCTTGCAATCGGCAAAATGGGCTGCGCCCTCTTTGGAAAAAGGCATCACGCCGGAGGAAAACTCCAGACCGGGCTTTGTAAGATAGTCCAGCACCTCATCGTAAGCCTGTTTAATTTCCTCATAGGTGTAGCCGCTTCTATTCGGCAAATCCATTCCTGTAATATGGGCATAATAAAACCCACGGATATAAATGGGTAAGCCAATAGAGGAAGTTAAAATAAACAGAATCAAGGTAATAATAAGTAAAATAGACGCCAGCCGATTCCATAAATTTTCCTTTTTCATAACCAAGTCTCCCTTTGCTTTTTTCCATTATAACACAGAAAATTACCATTCACAAGCAGAGAAACAGAATGCAGAACAAAAGCATCATTCTAAAGTCCCCTGAATAACCACCTTCAAAATATCCTCTTCCTGGCAGGCGGTTATCTCATAACAGCGAAGAGACAAACACAGACCGTCTTTTACCGGAATCATCTTTTTATCTTCGCTGTTATATAAGTCAGCCAATACATACCGACCGAAATGCAAACCGTCCAATTTCTTCCTGCAATTTTTGCATAGGGTCGGATTTTCTGTTTTCTCAGAAAGGGGTACATCTATTTCTATTATTTTGCTGTCAGTCAGTTTTATGCCGGATATATTTCCAAGCTTTACAAAAGAAAAGGTTTCCATTTTGGGTTGAGGGTCTGCCAGTTCCGCTGTTTTGGTAGGATGGGGAAAATATAAATCCAGTTCAATCAGCTCTCCTGTTTCCAAATCTATCAAACAGGGGGCGTGATAACGAAAGCTGCTGCACAGGCAGCACCCTTTTTCTTCTTGATAAAAGCCCCAAATTGCCCCAACGGTCAAAACCGCCGCCAACACAGCAAGCAGTATCTTCTGCCACATTTTCAACACAAACGCCCTCTTTCTCTATGTTCTGTATGCACATATGTACTATTATATCATTCTAACATTTTGTACATCTGTATTTACAATACAGATGTACAAAATAAAGGGGTGAAAATAATGGCTATTGACTATGCTGATATTGGACAAAGAATCCGTGCTAAAAGAATTGAGAATAAAATTACACAAGAAAAACTCTCCGAAATAGTTGGTATCGGTCCAAGTCATATGAGCCATATCGAAACGGGGTCTACTGTTCCCAGTTTTGAGGTGTTCATCGCCATTCTAAATGCGCTTGATTGTTCCGCAGATGAATTGCTTTGCCGGGAAACCGCTAAAACTAAGCCATTGCTTAACTCTTGGCTCGCGGAGCTTGTGGCAGATTGCGACCAAACGGAAATCAAAATTATTTCCGATACCGTTACCACCTTAAAACAAACACTCCGCAAGAATAAACAAACAGACTGAAAGAGTTACCCTCTTCGCCCCTGTTCATAGACTGGGGTGGAGAGGGTGATCGTTTCGTAGGGGCGATTCACGAATCGCCCGCGGGCGCATCGTGATGCGCCCCTACAAAGGTGGACGAAGGTGCGGTGTATAGCGGGACGGGAAACCCGTCCCCTACGGTGGGAATTGTAGGGGCGGCCATTGGCCGTCCGAAAAGGTTAAGGATTGTACAATAACACAGGTGCGGTACAGACGAGCAATGCTCGCCCCTACAAAGGTGGACGAAGGCGCGGTGTATGGCGGGACGGGAGACCCGTCCCCTACGGTGGAAATTGTAGGGGCGAAGGTGCGAGGAAAAATACATGCTCAAAGACTTCCCCTTGAGGGGAAGGTTTTGAATGCCGTCC
>JAZRKY010000170.1:0-2412 GCA_045646585.1 Faecousia sp.
AGTACCGTAAAAACAACCTCCAAAGCAGGCTTGCCGGTCTGAGGCTGAATATCTACAGGGATACCGCGACCGTTGTCGGTAACGGTAATGGAGTTACCGGGGTTAATGGTAACACTTATATGATCACAGTAGCCGGCCAGCGCTTCGTCGATGGAGTTATCCACGATTTCATACACTAAGTGATGCAGACCGGAGCTGGATGTAGAACCGATATACATACCCGGGCGCTTACGAACAGCCTCCAGACCTTCCAAAACCTGAATCTGCTCGCCGCCGTATTTCTGTGTTACCTTTGTTTCTTCAGACATAAAAAGTCCTCCTATGCTTATTACAACGCCTTGGCCCCCTCTCTGAGGGGGCTGTCAGCCGAACAGGCTGACTGAGGGAGTGTCCTTTGTTTTATTTGTTTATCTATTTCAGTGCATACATTATAGAAGTTCTTATCTATATCACGGTTACTAAAGCGTATTACTTTATACCCGTTATTTTCTAAAAAAGATGTTCGTTCTATATCTTTTTGTTGTGTTTCAGGCTCGTAATGCCCACCACCATCTAACTCAATAATAAGTTTCGCTTTTGCGCAACAAAAATCAGTAATATAATGTGAAATGACTTTTTGCCGCTGAACTCTAATCGGATATGTTTTCAAAAAGCAATGCCATAATTTGCGTTCCCAAGGGGTCATATTTTTTTCGTAGATTTTTAGCATATTCCGTATTTTGGTGATTGTAATGCATATTTTCTACGACACTCCCTCCGTCTGCCCGTTCGGGCAGCCACAGATTGAGGTATGCTTGCCACCGGCAAGCATACATATCCAATTCGCTTCGCTACCCTCAAAGAGGGAGGTAAGGCATCTATTTCACATTTCCCTTCTCAATTTGGATAGTCTTACCCAATTTGGTAAACCGTCCCGGTTCGCAGCAGGTGATAAATACCTGTCCGCCGGTGATTTGATTGAGAATAAAGTCCTGCCGCCCGGCATCTAATTCAGAAAGCACATCGACTAATAGCAGCACCGGCATTTCGCCGCTTTCCCGCTGCATCAGTTCCCTTTGCGCCAGCTTCAGGCTGATTGCCGCTGTCCGCACCTGCCCTTGGGAGCCGAAGGTTTTTACTGACATTCCCGACAAATCCACATCAAAATCATCCTTATGGGGTCCTGTCAGGCATTGCATACTCTCCAGCTCTGCCCGATAATGGCTTTGTAAATGATTTTGCAGATCCTCTTGCAAAATATTTAAGGGCGCAAAGGGGTCTTTTACTGTGGAAACAGTATGATATGTGAGGGAAAAATCCTCTTTTCCGCCGGAAAACTGTCCGTGATAGGCTTTTGCTGCTGCCCCAAGCCCTTCAAAAAACCGGGCGCGGTAGGAAATCAGCAGCGCGCCTACCTGGCAAAGCCTTGCATTATACTCCGGCAGAATTTCCAAAAGAGCCGGGTTTTCAAAGCGATCTTTGAGTATGCGGCTTTTTTGCTCCAAAATGCGGTTATATTCCGTCAACGCTGCTTCATAGTTAGGTCGCAGCTGGCAAAGCGCCATATCTGCCAAACGGCGGCGTGGGGCTGCGCCGGTTTTGAGCACCATCAAATCCTCGGGGCAAAACAGCACCGTCTGCAAAACGCCGCTTATCTCACCGGCAGTCTTTTTCTTGACGCCGTTGCAAAATAACTGCCGAGGTCGGCTGCCCGCAAACAGCAGCCAGCGCAGACTTTGCTGTCGTTCCTGGGAAAACACTTTTCCGCTGATTTCGCAGAAATCCGCCCCTAAACGCACTAATTCTGCGTTTTTTTGCGCGCGAAAGCTCTTTCCCGACCCTAAATAGCCGATGGCTTCCAGAAGATTGGTCTTTCCCTGGGCGTTATCGCCTACAATCAAATTGACTTCCGGGGAAAATTCCAAAGAAAGAGTCTCATAATTGCGGAAATCCCGCAAGGAGATATTATACAGCTGCATGGATAGAAATCAGATAGCTCTGCCCATCAAAGGTAAATACATCGCCGGGATAGAGCTTTTTGCCACGCATGAGGCAGGTTTCGCCGTTGACGGTCACATAGCCCTCCTGGATCTCATTCTTGGCCGTGCCGCCGCTCATGACAATGTTTGCCAGCTTCATGGCAGACTCCAGCTTGATAAATTCCGTGGTGATGCTAACCGGAATGGCATTTTCTTTCTTTTTTACACTAACTTTCATAATACCTCCAAGATGAGCTGTCATTGCGAGCCAGTGCGCACACTGGCGTGGCAATCCCCAATTTTAAAGAAGGCTATCATACAACTCATCCCAATTTGGATTTTTACTTTCAACTAATTTATTTTTGTGTTTTCTGCTCCATCCTTTTATCTGCTTTTCTCTTTCGATCGCAGCGTTCACATCGGATGTAACTTCGTAATACACTAGTTTTTCTAC
>JAZRKY010000171.1:0-9316 GCA_045646585.1 Faecousia sp.
TGCTTTGCAGTGTCGATAATGCGTAGATTCTTCGACTTCGCTCCTTCGTCACTTCGCTCAGAATGACAGGTATTTCCTAACTTAGTGATATTGCTCTAACGAGGGAGCCTTTATATAATCTACTAAGGAGAGAGATAATGAGAAGGCTTGTGTGGCTTGCTCTTGGTTTTGTTGGCGGCTGTGCCCTTGGCGCGTACGCCACAGATAATCGAATATTGCTGCCCCTGGCAATCCTCAGCGGACTTGTTGTGGCTCTGTGCTTTTGCCGGAAAAGACAAAAGATAGCCCTTATTTGCATAGGTTTGGCGGCAGGTATTTTATATACGACTGTCTATTGCTATGTTTATTTGAAAGATGCCAGGCAATTCGATGAAACAGAGCAGACCCTTACCATTACTGCTACGGATTACAGCCAGCGCAAAGACTATGGCATTTCCTGCGAGGGTGAGGTTTCTCTCTGGGGAAAGACCTATGGGGTTTTATTTTACGATTACGAAAAGTTGTCGCTCAAACCGGGGGATAAGATAACTGCGAAGTTCCTTTTGTGTGTAACCGCACCGGGCGGCAGCAAGGAAAACAGCTTTCACCAAGGCAACAGCATATACCTGATTGCCTACGCAAGAGGAGAGGCAAGCATCACACCGGGCGAAGATAATGACATCCGCTATTTCCCCCAGCGGCTACGGCGGACAATTCTGAGTAAACTGGATGAAATTTTCCCTGCCGATACCGCCGGCTTTGCCAAAGCCCTTCTTTTAGGCGACACAACAGAACTTACCTATTCTCAGGATGTTGCCTTTCAAACAAGCGGTATCCGCCATATCGTAGCCGTTTCGGGACTTCATGTTTCCATTCTCTTTGGACTTATCTACACCTTATCCGGCAAAATGCGGTTTTTAACGGCAATTTTTGGCATTCCTGCCCTTGTGCTGTTTGCTTTTGTGGCGGGTCTTTCGCCCTCTATTATTCGCGCCTGCGTAATGCAAGGCATTATGATTTTGGCGCTCCTTTTCAGGCGGGAATATGACCCACCTACAGCCCTTGCCACAGCTGTGCTGATTATTTTGGCAATCAATCCCTTCGCGGTGGTTTCCGTGAGCTTTCAGCTCTCCTGCGGCTGTATTGTAGGCATTTTTCTGTTTTCTGCAAGATTGCAAAAATACATTTATACAAAAGTCAAGGGCTTTATCCTGAAAGCAAAAGCCATCCGCGCCATTGGCTCGGCGGTGTCGGTTACCCTTGGCACAATGATTACCACCGTACCCCTGTGCGCTCTCTATTTTGGCAGCATCAGCCTGATTGGTGTTGTTACAAACCTGCTGACATTATGGGCAGTCTCCTTTATCTTTTGTGGTATTGTGGCTTCCTGCGTTCTTGCCTTTTTGTGGCTGCCCCTTGCCAAAATGGTAGCGGCGGTCATTTCTATTCTTATGCACTATGTGCTGCTGACAGCAGAATTACTTAGTAAAATCCCACTTGCAGCCGTCTACACCGCAACGCCCTATATTCTCTTATGGCTGGTGCTTTGCTATGGACTGTTTGCCATCTTTTGGCATCGGGGCAGAAAGGGCTTGGGTCTGACGGCTGCCGCGATGGCAATTCTTCTTGTCTTTGCGGCCGCGTTTTCCTATATAGAGCCAAGGTTAGATAATTACCGAATTACGGTGCTGGATGTGGGGCAGGGGCAAAGCATACTTTTACAAAGCCGGGGTGAAACCTATCTTGTGGACTGTGGCGGCAGCAGCGACAAAACAGCGGCAAACATCGCAGCCAATCAGCTCCTCAGCCAGGGCATTACCCATATTAACGGTGTCATTCTTACCCATTACGACGAGGACCATAACGGCGGTGTTTCCTATTTTCTCCAGCGAATTACCGCAGATACGATATATCTGCCCTATAACGAAACGCCGCCCAAGGGACTTCCCCAAGGGCAGAAAACCCAATGTGTCTCCGATATCCAAAATTTAAGGGTCGGTATTGGGGAAATCACCCTAATTCCGGGCTGTGGTGGAGAGGATGAGAACGAAAATAGCACCTGCGTCTTGTTTCAGGCGAAAGAATGTGCTATACTGATTACAGGCGACAGAGCCCAGATAGGTGAAATGCAGCTTTTGCAGCAAATCGAGCTTCCTAAGCTTAATTATTTGGTGGCAGGACATCACGGCGCAGAAACCTCAACGGGAATGGCGCTCATGGAGAAAACCCGGCCGGAAACAGTGATTATCTCTGTAGGGGAGAAAAATCCCTACAACCATCCGCACCAAGAAACGCTAAACAGACTAAATACATTCGGTTGCCGCATATTGCGAACGGATGTGCAAGGAACCATTATTATCAGGGGGTGAAGGCATTGGCGAAAAAAGAGCAGACAGCAGGGGAGAGCCTGCAGGAACTGAAAAAAGCCATAAAGGAGAAAAATATAGGTAATTTCTATATTTTCTTCGGTGAGGAAACCTTCCTGAAAGCCCACTATTTAGAGCAAATCCGCAGACAGCGGACTGACGAGATTACCGAGAGCTTTAACTATCGCAAGCTAAATGCCGAAAACTTCTCTATGCAGGCGCTTATCGACGGCGTGGAGGCTGTGCCGATGATGGCGGAGTACACGCTCACCGTTGTGGACGATGTGGATATATGGAAATTCCCGGAGGACGACCGTAACCGCTTAGGCGAGCTGCTTGCAGACATTCCAGAGTACTGTACTCTCATTTTCACCTATGAAACGGTGGAGTGGAAGTTAGACGGCCGCTATAAAAAGCTCAGCGATGCTATCCGCAAATACGCCCAAATTGTAGAATTTCCCAAGCAGGAGGCAAGGGATTTGATTCCCTGGATTGGTCGGCATTTTGCCGCTCGTGGCAAGAAAATCGCCCCCAACCTCTGCGCCTGCTTAATTGAAATTACCGATGGCACAATGACCACCTTGGCCGGTGAAATCGGCAAAATCTGCGCCTTTTCCGACGCAGAGGAAATCACCAAAAGCGACATTGACGCGGTGGTAGAGCCGGCATTGGATGCCATTATCTATGAAATTTCCGAGCAGCTTTCTGCAGGCGAAACCGGCAAAGCCCTTGTGAAATTGGAGCAGGTGCTGAAAATGCAGGAAGAGCCCATTTCTGTTCTTGGCACTATTGGCGCCCACTTCCGCAAGCTCAGCGCAGCCCGTGTGCTACAGGATAACGGCAAGCCCTACGCGGAGCTGATGAGCCTTTACCGTATGGGCGACTGGGCAGCCCGAAAGACGATGCAATCGGCAAGCAAGTTCTCCCCCCGGGTGTTACAGGCGGTGGGGTCGCTGATTGTGGAAACCGACCGCAAAATGAAAACCTCCATTGATGACCCCAAGCGGCTGCTGGAAGTGCTGCTGATGGAAATCTCCCGGGAGGCGCGAAATGGTTAAAATCCGGGAGGCCATCGTGGTAGAGGGGCGTTATGATAAAAATACACTGTCTCAAATTGTGGATGCCCCCATCTTTGAAACCGGGGGCTTTCAAATCCATAAAGATAAGCCGCAGCTGGAGCTGCTGCGCAAGGTGGCGCAAAAGCGGGGTCTGATTGTCTTTACCGACAGCGACGGCGCAGGCTTTGTGATTCGCAATTACCTGAAAGGGGCAATTCCTGCCGAACACCTCAAACACGCCTATATTCCCGATATTTACGGCAAGGAAAAGCGGAAAACCGCCCCCGGCAAAGAGGGAAAATTAGGCGTTGAAGGAATGACCCGAGAGGTTATCATACAGGCGCTTCGCAACAGTGGCGCCACCTTTGAGGAAAGTACGGCTACGGTCTGTGGCGGCATTACCAAGCAGGACTTTGTGGAATTTGGACTCTCCGGCGGGAAAAACAGCAGCACTTTGCGGCAAAAACTGCTGCAAAAGCTCAATTTACCTGCCCATATAGGCGCCAATGGGATGCTCCAGGCGCTGAATTTGCTATACACCAAAGAGGAGCTTTTGACCCTTGTGAATAAAGTAAAGGAAGAATTATGATTGACATTTCCGTTAAAAATTTAACAAAGTTCTTCGTCATTGGGGAAAACCTCTTGGAGGGTCTGAGCTTTGAGGTGCAGGCAGGGGAGCGGGTAGCTATTCTCGGTCGCAACGGCTGCGGTAAAACCACCCTGTTTAAGATTCTCACCGGGGAAATGGACTACGACGAGGGCGAGGTCTATGTAAATCCCGATAAAAGATTAGGTCTTATCTCCCAAATTCCCAAATTCCCCGAGGGCTATCGGGTGGAGGATGTGCTGCGGTCTGCCTATGGGCCGCTGCTGCGCATCCGTGAGAAGATGGAACGTCTCACCCAGCTGATGGCAACCGATAATTCCCAGTCCCTTATGGCAGAGTATGACGCCTTGGAGAACCGTTTTCTTTCCGGCGGCGGCTACGATATGGAGGTAGACTTAGATAAGGTCTGCAACGGTCTGGGCATCACCAAGGAGCAGAGAAATCAACTTTTTTCCAGCCTTTCCGGCGGTGAACGGACAAGAATGAACCTTGCCCGCTTGATTTTAGAAAAAACGGATATTCTATTGTTAGACGAGCCTACCAACCATTTAGATTTGCACAGCGTAGAGTGGCTGGAGAGTTATATTAAATCCTTCAAAGGCACTGTCCTTGCCATTTCCCACGACCGCTATTTTCTTGACCGGGTGGCGGAGCGGGTCATCGAAATCGTAGACGGCAAGGCGGAATTTTACTCCGGCAACTACACCTTCTATATGGAAGAAAAGCAAAACCGCTTCAATCTCCAGCTCAAGCAATACGAGCAGGAGCAGGCAAAGCTGAAGCAGTTAGGCTATACTGTGGAGCGAATGAAGGGCTGGGGCATCAATAACCGCACCCTTTACCGCCGGGCGATGTCCATTCAGCACCGAATGGAGCGCATTAAAAAGACGGAAAAGCCCAAAACGGAAAAAACAATGAAGGCATCCTTCGGTGAAAAGGAATTTGCCGGCGATGTGGTTTTTGAAACGAAAAACCTTAGCAAAGCCTTCGGCGAGCGCACCCTGTTTGACAATGTGGAGCTTCGGGTTGGCGGCGGTGAGCGAATCGCCATTTTGGGCGATAACGGCACAGGCAAAACCACCTTCCTCAAGTGCCTGCTGGGGGAAGAGGATGTAAAGGGTAAGCTGAAATTCGGCCCTACCGTCAAATGGGGATACCTGCCCCAAATTATCCACTTTGACCACCCCGAACGCACTCTCTACGATACGATGCTCTATGAGAAAAATGCCACCCCACAGGTCGCTCGCGACCGCCTGGGCGCATTTATGTTTCAGGGCGAAGATGTATTCAAAAAAGTGGGCGACCTCTCCGGCGGCGAGCAATCCCGCCTGCGGCTGTGTATGCTGATGGACGAGAAAATCAATATGCTGGTGCTGGACGAGCCTACCAACCACTTAGACATCGCCTCCCGGGAATGGGTAGAGGCCGCCATCGAGGAATTTGAGGGTGTACTTCTTTTTGTATCCCACGACCGCTACTTTATCGAAAAGTTTGCCGAGCGCATTTGGGTGCTGGAGGACGGCACGATAAAAGACTATCCCTGCGGCTACGCCAAATATCGCTCTATTTTGGAGCGCGAGGCGATGACAAAGCCAGCCCCTGCAGCAGAGCCCAAACCAAAAAAAGAGAAAATAAAAGGCGGCACTAAGGAGTTGGACAAGCTGATTCGCCGTTTGGAGAGGGAAATCGAAAAGCAGGAAGCCGTAATTTCTGAATTAGATGCAAAAATCGAAAATAACGGCGCAGACTATCAAGAGCTGACCCGCTTGCTTTGCGAAAAGGAAGAAGCAGAAAATGTCCTGCTCTCCCTGATGGAACAGTGGGAAGAAGCCCAGAGCTGATGGTTGACACCACAGGCGCAAAGGTCTATAATAGCGAAAGAATCACAAAAGGAGAGAACAAAAATGAGTTCCTGTAACGGTAATTGCTCTACCTGCGGCAGTAATTGCTCCGACCGCAAGGCAGAGAGCCAGCTTGCAAAGCTGAATGAAAAAGCCAGTGTTAAGAAAGTAATCGCCGTCGTCTCCGGCAAGGGCGGCGTTGGTAAAAGTACGGTAACCTCTTCCTTGGCGGTTGCTATGGCGAAAAAGGGCTACAGAGTTGGCATTTTGGATGCCGATATTACCGGTCCATCCATCCCCACCGCCTTTGGCGTGAACGAATGCAGCGGCGCAACACCAGACGGCCTGTATCCGGCGATTACAAAAAGCGGCATCCAGGTGATGTCCATCAATCTCCTGCTGGATAACGCCACTGACCCTGTTGTATGGCGCGGTCCTGTTATCGCAGGCGCAGTCAAGCAGTTCTGGACAGATGTTATCTGGGAAAATGTGGACTATATGTTTGTGGATATGCCTCCCGGCACCGGCGATGTACCGCTGACTGTGTTCCAAAGCCTTCCCGTGGACGGTATTGTCATCGTAACCAGCCCTCAGGACTTGGTTTCTATGATTGTTTCCAAAGCGGTCAATATGGCAAATATGATGCATATTCCCGTTCTCGGCTTCGTGGAGAACTACAGCTACTTGGAATGTCCCGATTGCGGCAAGAAAATTGAGGTTTTTGGCAAGAGTAGGTTAGACGAGGTGGCGGAAAAATTCCAGCTGCCTGTACTGGCAAAGCTCCCTATTGACCCCCAGATTGCCGAAAGTGTGGACGCAGGCAAGATTGAAGGAATCGATGTTTCCAAATTTGACGGCGTGGTAGCCGCAGTAGAAAATGCATAAAAAAACGGGCGAGGATTTTTCCTCGCCCGTTTTTTTATGCCTTCTGTCATTATGAGGACTATTTACCAATGAAAATCTTTGGTAGGCATCACAAAATGAAGTCTGTAGGGGAGGCGTTTCGCCTCCCGCGGGACGGGAAAGCCGTCCCCTACGATTTGAATTTGTCCGCTTGCGGACACCATAATTGTCAACTGTCAATTGTCCATTGTCAATGAAAACGGCTTCCCAATCGGGAAGCCGTTTCTTTTATTCCGTAGTGTAGTTATCAAAATAACCCTGAATATAGACGATGGGCGTACCCTTATCGCCGGAGCCGGAGGTCAGGTCGCACAGAGAGCCGATAAGGTCTGTCAGCCGACGGGGGGTTGTGCCTTGGGCTGCCATATTGCCAACCAAGGAAGAGCCGTCTTTTTGCTGAATTTTTGCCTTGATGGCGTCCTGCAACGCCTTGCCGGTAAGACCTGCAAAATCGTTATCTGCCAGATACTTCAGCTTCAGCTCATTGGGCGTACCCTCCAGTCCGGGGGTGTAAGCAGGGGAGACCACCGGGTCTGCCAGCTCCCAAATTTTGCCCACAGGGTCCTTAAATGCGCCGTCGCCGTAAACCATTACCTCAATGTGCTTGCTGGTAAGCTCCAGCAGCTTTTCCTGAATGTCCAGCACTAAGCCCTGGCACTCCTGGGGGAACAGCTTTACAGTATCGTCGGTTGCCTTGTTAGAGCCAAGCAGACCGTACTTTTCGTTGTAGCCGCTTCCGTTTACGGGGGCGGTCATAATCTCGTCTAAGCCATACACACACTCAGCGCCGGCGGCAAGGAGCAGCCGCTTTGTCCGTGCGCGGGTGTGAATATCGCAATTAAGAATATTCTTGGTGTAATTGACAATGACACGGGGGTCGTTGGCAAAAATCACCTCAACCTCAGCGCCGCACTCTCGAATCAGCTGGCTGTAGTATTCCACATAGTCAACGCCTGTAAAGGGGTGCTTTACAGAGCCGAACAGCTCGCGATACTTTGCCTCTGTCAGCACATCCCGATAGGGGTCAACACCTGCCTTGTCCAGGGCATCTATGTCAATGAGGTGATTGCCCACCTCGTCAGAGGGGTAGCTGAGCATAAGCACAATCTTTTTGCAGCCGCTGGCAATACCCCGCAGGCAGACAGAAAAGCGGTTGCGGCTGAGGATGGGGAAAATGAGACCCACCGTCTCACCACCGAGCTTTTCCCGCACATCTTGGGCAATATCGGCTGTGGTGCAGTAGTTGCCCTGGGCGCGAGCCACAATGGCTTCGGTCATAGCGATAATATCTCTGTCCCGAGGCTTGAGACCGTCGTTTTCCATAGCCTTTTGCACAGTGTCGCTGACAATATTTACTAAGTTATCACCCTTACGAATAATAGGGGCGCGGAGTCCAATGGAAACAGTACCAAACGTCCGGCTCATAATAACACTTCCAATCGAAAAAATCTTTCGGCAAAACTGCCGTAGATATTATAATCTATTTAAGGGGATTTGTAAAACAAAAAATGATAAATTTCAGAAAAATTTTTGAATTAGAACAGCCGGTTGCACAGATACCAAAGTCCCAAAAGTCCTGCGCCATAGGGGATGTAGAGAATCAGGCTCTCAAGGCTGATGCCGATAGCCGCAATTCCTAAGTTTTCCAAGGCGTAAATCATAAGAGCCAATAAAACAGTGGTCATCACACTGCGGGTAATCTGCTTGCCGACTACATTGGCAAAAAAGAAGGTATAAAGGGCGCCAATAATGGGATTGACCGTAGTCAGCGCAACGCCAACCAAAATTTTCAGCGCGCCGGTCAGCAGCATAATCACAAGAACTGCCAAAAGCACCATAGGCGCGTACTGGGCGATGCCTTGGGGAACAAGCTGCATAAGTAACTCTGTTACAAACAGATGGGCGATAAGCCCGATGCAAACGGTAGCCACCCGAAGCAGCAGCCACAAAAAGATATTTTTACCTCTCGGCAAAAAGCGGTCTGCAAGACTTACCACAAAGGTAAGAATTACCATATTCAGAAGCTGCACGCAAATGGCGGAAAAATCGTTACCGCCAAAGGTGAAAAAGGTGAGCGTTTCGCCCTCCATTGTTACAAAAGGCAGAGGTGTGGTAAATTGGGCGTATTTGCCGCCAAGAGCGAGAAATACAGCCGTCAGGGCATAGAGAAATACCACTGCGATGGCAGAGGAGACCGCGCAGCCTATCAGGGAGCGCTTACCGAAAAAGGCCTCGCCGATTCTGCCAAGGAGCATAGAAACAACGGTTAATACAAGGGCTAAAACAATGTAACGAACCAAATCGCCGCCGGCAATCAGTTCAGAAAAAAAGATTTGCAGCTTTTCCATAAAAACCTCCTATCCAAATGAGGAAATGGTTGTCAAAAATGCGACCTGAGCGTTTGCACTATGTAGGGTACGGGTTTCCCGTCCCGCATCCCACAAGTCATCCATCAATGTACAGCAGGGTAAGTGCAGGAAGAAAAACAGCCGCCGGAGAAATTTCTCTGGCGGCTGTTGTCTTTCAGTAGGCTGAAGTAAAATTACTTCAGCTCTGCGGTAG
>JAZRKY010000172.1:0-3835 GCA_045646585.1 Faecousia sp.
CATCGGCGGTTATATCTGCGGCACACAGGAATGTGTAAACCGCTGCGCTTATCGGCTCACCGCCCCAGGTCTCGGTCAGGAGGTTGGCGCAAATTTGGGTCTTATGACCTCTTTGTATCAAGGCTTTTTCCTTGCCCCCACAGTGGTGGCAGGCGCAGAAAAGGGCGCAATCTTTGCCGCAAATCTCTATGAACCTTTAGGCTTCAAGTGCGTACCCAACGCAACCGAAAGCCGCCACGATATTATTCAGGCGGTGGAACTGGGCAGTGAAAAGGCGATGATTGCCTTCTGCGCAGGCATCCAGGGCGCAGCGCCGGTAGATGCGTTCGCTACACCGCTGCCTTGGGATATGCCCGGCTATAACGACAAGGTCATTATGGCGGCCGGCGCATTTATTCAAGGCTCTTCCATCGAGCTTTCTGCCGACGGTCCTATCCGCCCGCCCTATGCCGTCTATTTCCAGGGCGGTCTTACCTGGTATCACGCAAAATTAGGTATCTTAAAGAGCCTGCAGGAAATGGTAAACGCAGGACTTGTAGATTTATAAAAAGAAAGAGAGAAAGACATTATGAATTGGTTATTCTTTTCCATCGCAACCGCCCTTTTATGGGGCACAGCAGAACTCTTTTACAAAAAAGGCGCCCAGCCTGATGAAAAATACTCTCACCTGAAAATCTGCGTATGGGTGGGTATTGTGATGGGCGCTCACGCCATTTTTACCTTACTAACCCAGGATATTCACTACAACCCCGAAAATATCCTTCGTTATCTTCCCGTTTCCCTGTTTTATATCATTTCTATGGCATTTTCCTATTTTGGAATGCGGTTCTTAGAAGAATCTATTTCTGACCCCATTGAGAACACCGCAGGTGTCATTTGTGTGCTTCTGTTCGCCATCTTTATGCAGGAAGAGATCTCTCTGTTTACCTGGATTGCCGTAGGCGTTATTACCGTTGGTGTTTTGGGTGTCAGCTTTTTAGAAAACAATGGCGAAACGCCCCGAAAGAAAAAATTAGGCAAAACCCTGGCGATTGTGGCATTCTGTATGCCTTTCGTGTATGCACTGCTTGATGCCTTCGGCACTTTCCTTGACGATGCCTTCTTCCTCATTGAAGATGTTGCCAACTCTCCCTTGGTGGATGTTACCGAAGATACTATTGAAGCTGTGGCAAACACCAGCTATGAGCTGACATTTGCGCTGTTCGCCCTTGGTCTTTTCATCTTTATGAAGGCAAAGAAAGTCGAGTTCGGCTCTGTTCCTCAGCACAAGGATAAGATTCTCGCCGCCGTATTTGAAACCGCAGGTCAGTTTACTTATGTTTACGCCCTCGGCGGCGTGGACGCCGTTGCCGCCCCCATTCTCTCCTCCGTATGCGTGGTTTCCCTGCTCCTTTCCCGCATTTTCCTGAAAGAAAAGCTTTCCTGGAAAACTTACGCATTCATCGCCGTTGTCATCATCGGTATTCTCCTGCTGGCCATCAGCGAAGAGGTATAATACATAAACCAAAACCCGGAAGGTCAAGCCTTCCGGGTTTTCTTTGGTGTAAAGCGGGTGAGGATTTTATCCAGCAGGAAGAAGGTAGCGTTTCCCAAAATAATCATCAGTCCAAAGGAAACATAACCCAATACCGTATGCTCCACAAGGATGGCTTCCAATCCCAAAAGGGCGACCACCACCGTGTACATAAATACCGTTATGGCGTTAAAAAGCGCCAATTTCCACAGGATATTCAGGGGTAAACGGTCCATTTTCGGCTTTATAATGGGATAATAGCCCAAAACCACCAATAGTGCCGCCGCCTCTTTGTCAGGTCCAATGAGCAGGCTCAAAAGGGAGACCATCATATACCAAGCCCAGGCGATGCGCTTGCCGCAGAAATTCAGCACCGTCTGCAAAATAAGCATACACATTACCGGGCAGATATAGGTAGATACCGGGATCAGCCCGCCAAAGCACATAACCGCCATCGCCACAGCCCCCAGCATTCCGCCCAAGGCTATGGCCTTTGTTTCTTTTCTCATTTGCTTCGGTTTTTCAGCAGACCGTACTTAATGTCCCACAGCTTTTGGGAAAGGTCTACATAGTAGGTATGGGGATTGTCAAACCGCTTAACCTCATCCCACAGAGTATCCACCTGTGCTAAGCAGTAAGCGCGCACCTCATCCAATGTGGGGAACTTATACACCAGCTCGCCGTTTTTGAAAATCGGCACTTGCAGCTCTTTGGCGGTAAAGTCGTAGACGGTTTTGGTTTTCCAAGTGGCGTTGGGGTCAAAAATCTCCATTTCGCCGCTATCGTCTACCGTTTCGTCATAAACGCACAGGTAATCAGCGATTGCCTTGCCGGTGTCGTTACCGTAGAAACGGTAGAATTTCTTATAATGGGGTGTGGTAATCTTGCCCACATTCTCAGAAATCTTGATTTTGGGCTGAATAGTGCCGTCAGCCTGCTCCACAGCGCAGAGCTTGTACACACCGCCAAAGACAGGCTCGCTCCGGGCGGTAATGAGCCGCTCACCCACGCCGAACATATCAATTTGGGCGCCTTGATGCAAGAGATCCGCAATCAGGTACTCGTCAAGAGAGTTGGAGACGGAAATTTTACACTCTGTCCAACCGGCATCGTCCAGCATTTTCCGGGCTTTGCGGGTCAGATACGCCATATCGCCGGAATCCAAACGGATACCGCACTTGGTGATGCCCATAGGCTTTAACACCTCGTTAAAGGCGCGGATGGCGTTGGGAATGCCGGAATTGAGGGTATCGTAGGTATCTACCAGCAAAGTGGCGTTATTGGGATACATCTTGCAGTAGGCTTTGAAGGCTTCCAGCTCGGTATCGAACATCTGCACCCAGGCGTGGGCCATCGTACCGCCGGCGTAAACGCCGAAAAGCTGGTCGGAGATAGTGCAGGCCGTGCCGTTGCAACCGCCGATATAGGCGGCTCTGGAGCCTAAGATAGCCGCATCTGCGCCCTGAGCACGGCGGGATCCGAACTCCAGCACCGTCCGCCCTTGGGCAGCGCGAACCACCCGGTTTGCCTTGGTGGCGATAAGGCTTTGGTGGTTAATAGAAAGCAGAATAAAGGTCTCAATAAGCTGGGCTTCCACCGCAGGCGCGCGAATGGTCATAATGGGCTCATTGGGAAAAATGGGCGTACCCTCGGGAACAGCCCAAATATCGCCTGTAAAGCGAAAATCCTTCAGATACTCCAAAAAACCCTCTGTAAACAGGTTTCTGCCCCGGAGGTAAGCAATATCCTCCTCAGAAAAATGGAGAGACTGGATATACTCCGCAATCTGCTCCAAGCCTGCAGCAATGGCGAACCCGCCACCGTCGGGACATTTGCGGAAAAATACATCAAAATAGCAGATACGGTCTTTATAGCCGTTTTCAAAATAGCCGTTGCCCATAGTCAGCTCGTAAAAGTCGCAGAGCATAGTTAAATTCAGCTTTTCATAGACGCCCATAATAGCACCTCTTTCTTATATTTGCTCATATTATAAATCACTGTACTCAAAATAGCAATCCTTTTGTTGACATAGGCTTATTTTTTCATTATAGTGTAGAAAAAGGAGGTTTTACTATGGAAATTACAGTTGGAATAAAGGGCGAAGCCATAACACAAGTAGAACGGGAAGATACCGCATTAGAGGTAGGCTCCGGCAGCCTGCTGGTTTACGCCACACCCTGTATGGTGGCGCTGATGGAGGGCCCAGCCGGCGAAGCAATCGCCGAGGCTCTGCCGGAGGAAAAGACCTCGGTCGGCACAGAGCTGACCATCTCCCATATCTCTGCCACCCCGGTAGGTCTGGAGGTTCGGGCAGAAGCCGAG
>JAZRKY010000173.1:0-8283 GCA_045646585.1 Faecousia sp.
CCCTGTGTTCCCTGGAGTTTGAGAACCATCGTCCTCTGTACAATTGGGTCGTGGAGAATGTCAGCGTTCCCCATCATCCCCGGCAGATCGAGTTCGCCCGTCTGGGTATCGGCCACACCGTTCTGAGTAAGCGCAAGCTGAGAGCTCTGGTTGAGAATGGCTATGTGTCCGGCTGGGACGATCCCCGGATGCCCACTCTCTGCGGCCTGCGCCGCCGTGGCTACACCCCCGCCTCCATTCGCAATTTCTGCGACCGGGTAGGCGTTGCCAAGAGCCCCAACACCATTGAGTATGCCTTTTTGGAGTACTGCCTGCGGGAGGATTTGAACGAGACCGCCCAGCGGGTTATGGCAGTATTAAAGCCTGTAAAGCTGACCATTACCAACTATCCCGAGGGCAAGAGCGAGACCTTTGAGGTGGAAAATAACCCCAACGATCCCGATGCCGGAACACGCAGTATCACCTTCTCCCGGAATTTGTGGATTGAGGCGGACGATTTCCTCTCTGAGCCTGTGCCGAAATACAAGCGGCTCTTCCCCGGCGGTCCTGAGTGCCGTCTGAAGGGCGCGTATGTTATCTCCTGCACCGGCTGCGTTACCGATGAAAACGGTAATGTTACCGAGGTGCTTGCCACCTACGACCCCGATTCCAAGGGCGGCGACCCCGCTGACGGACGGAAGATTAAGGGCGCAACCATCCACTGGGTAGACGCCGAGACTTGTTTGGATGCCGAGGTACGGCAGTACAGCAATCTCTTTGACGATCCCGACCCCGATGCTGCGGGCAAGGACTTCCTTGCTTGCCTGAATCCCAATTCCCTGGAAATTCTCACCGGCTGTAAGGTGGAAAAGAGCTTGGAGAATGCCAAGGCTCCCGCATCCTATCAGTTTATGCGTTTGGGCTACTTCTGCCCCGACAGCAAGGACTGCGCCCCCGGGCATTTGGTATTTAACCGCAGCGTAGGCTTAAAAGACAGCTTCAAACCCAATAAATAATAGCAAAAAGACGCCCGGTTGGGCGGCTTTTTTAATCTTTATCTATGTAGGGCGACGGCTTGCTCCCGCCGGCTGATTTGTTTCGCAAATCAATATCATCTTTAGACGATATAAATATAATCTAATTATTTTCTTGTAGAAAATTCGAAAATCAAAGAATTTTTAGCGGCGGGAGCAAGCCCCCGCCCTACATTCTTAATTCTTAACTCCCGCTTCTTCCTTCTCTTCCGCTTGTCGGCGGCGGCGGGAGACGAGGATTGTGGTGAGGCTGACGGAAGAAACACACAAAACTACCGTTACAGCCGGCAGGTCAAAAGAATCCTGCGCGGTTTGGGTATCTGCGGGGATTTCGGTAGGCGGCTCGGTTGCAGACGGTTTGTTGGCCTCAGCCAAGCGGGCGTAATAATCGTCCAGCACATTTCGCAAAGAACCCATAGAATCATCCACATAATCGTCCGGCGCGCCGGTGGGAGCTTCCCGATGGTTATAGCTTTCTGCATAGGAGACAGCAATATCCAAAAGGAGCTGCTCGGCATATCTTGGGGCTGCAATCTCCAAACCGATACCGGGACCGCTGGAGTGATAGCCGATGGGAATGGTGATTTCCGGCAATTTGGCGCAGGAAGACAGGGAGCGGCAATTATTGATAAATACCTGCTGGCTGGTGTCGTAAACATTCCAGTATTTGCCGTTTTCATCCCGACCGGTTTTCAGCGGGGTAGATAGGTATGTTGGAAAAATCAAGGCAGAAACATTGTTCTTTTCCAAAATCTTTAAGTAAGCATCGTAAAACTGCTCTTTATACTTATCGGCAGAGCTGACATTGGTATTGCCTATAAGCACAAAAATATTGGAGAAGGAAATCTCCACCACCTCAGCCCCTAAAGCTTTCAGCTCCTCTACCGCCTTGGCAAAGACCGCCAGCACCTCAGCATCGATATTTTCTTCAGTGCGGTCATCATCCTTTGTGGTGGGATAAACCAGCTCCTTCACAATGCCAAGGCGCAAGCCCTTAAAGACATCTTTGTTGCGATTTTCCACATAGTCATATTCCCCGCCGGTGAGCACATCCATCATAAGGGCTAAGTCCTGGGCTGTGCGGGTGATAGCGCCAACAGTGTCTCTTGTGCCGTTGAGCTTTGTTACACCGTCCCGGGAAATGAGGTCAAAGGTGGGGCGCAGGGCAAAGCAGCCGGCAAGGGCAGCCGGGATTCGCAGAGAGGAATTGGTGTCCGTACCCAAGGAAGCGGCGGCAAAATTCAGCGACACCGCCACCGCCGAGCCGCCGGAGGAGCCGCCGGGCGAATAGTATGGATTATAGGCGTTTTTTACTTCGCCAAAGTAGCTTTTGGAGTCGTAAGCGCTTTCGGCGTTTTTACTCATATTCGCCTTTGCCAAGATTACCGCGCCGGCGTCAATGAGCTTTTGCACAGCCTCTGCGTTATCCTCAGCAATCTGGCTATCCTTCTTTTTGTTGCCGTTGGTGGTATGGACGCCTTCTACATCTATGTTATCTTTTACAACAATGGGAATACCGTGCAAAGGTCCGACCTGCTGCCCCTGCGCTATTTTCTCATCTCTGGCATCGGCCTGCTGCAGCGCATCGTCGCAGATGGTAATGAAACAATTATAGGGCGCATCGTACGCTTCAATACGGTCTAAGTAATACTGGGTCAGCTCCCGGCTGGTAACGATACCGGCATCCAAGGCCTCCCGCAGGGTAGAAATATCCGCTTCAAACAGACCTGACAGTACAGCCTCCTTATTTATCTCCACTTCCACCTGCTCTGCCCTGCCGCTAAATGGCAGAAGGGCAGATAAAAGGCATAAGCATAACACCAGTATAGAGATTCTCTTTATCAATTTGCTCACGCTCTCTTTCTGATTGGCATTATACTACAGCAAGGAAAGAGTTGCAATTATAAATTACAGGAAATAGAAAAGCCCCCTTGTGTAGACAATGTCATTAAGTTAAGAATGTCATCCTGAGCGACCGAAGGGAGTCGAAGGATCTTCGCACTATAAAACTGCTTTGCAGTGTCGATAATGCGTAGATTCTTCGACTTCGCTCCTTCGTCGCTTCGCTCAGAATGACAGGTTTTTCCTAACATAATGAAATTGTTTGTAAAAGGGGGCTTTTTTGTATTCCTATTTTTTAATCTGGGCTTGCAGGTGCATAGAAAGGACAGCCAAAGAGGTTGCCATATTCTCGTTTTGCACCAAAATGTTATCTGGCACTTCCAAATGAACCGGGGCAAAGTTCCAGATTGCCTTAATGCCGCTGTCAATCAGCCGATCGCAAGCCTCTTGGGCAGCATAGGTAGGAACGGTAATAATGCCCATCAGCACATTGTGGGTTTTGCAAAAGCGCTCCATAGCGGAAATGGGCAAAATGGGCTTGCCATCCACCTCGCTTTCGGCTGGCGCAACATCAAAGGCTGCCAAAATATTCAGTCCGTAAGCATCGAAGCCGCTGTAGCCCAAAAGGGCTTGCCCCAATTTGCCTGCGCCTACTAAAATGGCATCGGTGGTATTGTCATAACCTAAGAAGCGGCTGATATCCTCCATCAGACCCAGACGCTCATAGCCGATTTTGGGGCGACCGCCATCGGATACTGCCGCCAGGTCCTTACGCACCTGCACCTCACCCATATTCAGGGCGTTGGCGATAGCTGTGGCGGATATGTACTGCACCTCCAGCCCCTTCAAAAAGGCAAGGTAGCCGGGCAGACGGCGAAGAACCGCCTTGGAGATTTCTTTTCTTTCCATTCTCTTTTCCTTTCGATACAAATTATTATCGATAAAATACCGTATCGATTGTAACACAGTTTTTTTCATTTAGCAAGCGCTTATGCTGGTTTTTCTAAGAATTTCTTTCCGTAAACGGCTCATTATCCGCTTTTCCAGGCGAGAAATGTAAGATTGAGAGATGCCTAACTTGATAGCAACCTCCTTTTGCGTCAGCTCCTGACAGCCTTGCAAACCGAACCGTAGCGTAACGATTTCCTTCTCTCTATCCGGCAGTTCCCCCACAGCGCACCGCAAAAGCTGCAAATCCACCGCATCCTCCATCGGGCGCATAATCATATCCTCCTCCGTACCCAGTACATCGGAAAGGAGCAATTCGTTCCCGTCATAGTCCATATTGATTGGCTCGTCTAAGGAGATTTCCGTTTTCTGCACGGAGATTTTCCGTATGTGCATTAAGATTTCATTTTCAATACAGCGGGAGGCGTAAGTAGCAAGGCGGATATTTTTATCCCGGCGGTAGGTACCCACCGCCTTAATCAGACCGATGGTGCCGATGGAGATTAAATCCTCTAAATTCACCCCCGTGTTTTCAAAACGCCTTGCAATAAACACCACCAGCCGGAGATTATGTTCCACAAGGAGATCTCTTGCGCCCTCGTTCCCCTGCTCCAGGCGCTCCAGCGCCTCCTGTTCCTCGCTGCCCTTCAGCGGTGGCGGCAGAATGTCCGCGCCGCTGATGTAGTACACCGCCGCCGGCTCGATAAAGCCGATTTTTACCAAAAATGCGATTAGCTTTCCTGTCATATGCTCCCTCCTGTAAGCGCCTGATATTCCCCGTTTCCTCCTAAGCCCTCGGGGGCAAATGCCACTGTGCAGCTGCCCCGCCAAGAGCCGATTTTCACATTTTTCATCCGCATAGCCAGCAGCAATCCCCCCTGCTTGCCGATGGCTCTGTATGGCACAAGACAAAGACCCGGAAGGCTGCCAATAGCGGATGCCGGGTCTTTTAATTTATCTGCTGTCAGCCCGGTCAGCCTCCCAGCCGCTTCCGGGCTGATAATCAGCACCGACTGCCCTGTCAGGGGGTCGCGAAGGCTGTTTCCGGTGTCCCGCAGGGCGGTAAGGGATATTCGTTTTTCACCAAAGCTAAGCTCCACCGGCACAAAAACCTTTCCCACCTTGCCTCGAAAGCCGAAGATACACAGCGCCCCCACGCCACCTGCTGCCGCAATAAGTGTAAGTGCGCCGCCCCGTTCAAAGCCAAGGGCAACACCCCCTAACGCCATAGAAAGCAGATAAAACAGCACACATCGGCGAATTGCGCTTTTTTGCGCCCCAAAGGCAACAAGCCCCATAACGCCTAAGCAAACCGTTCGCCACAGGGTGTTTCCCAAGAAGGAAAAACCGGGAATCAGGCAGCAGCCGCTATAGACAGCGCCAAGCGCGGCAGACAGCGCCGCCCGCCGGGCATTGGGGGCAAAGCCTGCTAATCTGTTTGTTCCCAAAAGGAGAAAAAAATCAACAAAAAAGTTTAGAATTAGCAGAATATCCAAGTAAACTACCACATTTTCTCCCCCTTTCGGTTAGAAATATTATAGCCGGACAGGCACACATTTTCCGTCGGTTAAGGGGTATGGTTTTCTCCCCAGATACGCCCCAAGGGCTGTCCTTTCTCCCCATTTTGCCCGAGAACATAAAAATGCGGCAGCTAAAATTATCAGCTGCCGCTATTTTCTGTCGATAGAATTTTGGGGATATTTTCCGACAAACCCCTCCCCTTTGGGGAAGGTTTTGGCGGGCGATTCGTGAATCGCCCCTACGAATAATTGTCAATTTCTATGGTGTGGTGGAGTTATCTGAGAGAATTTCCCGGATGTTTTTTTCGGCCTTGAAGCGGGGGGTCATCAGCTCGTGTCCGCAGCCTAAGCACCGCAGGCGAAAGTCTGCGCCGGTACGAAGGACAAGCCATTTCTTCTCTCCACAGGGGTGGGGCTTTTTCATTACCAAAATGTCGCCGACTTTTATGTTCATTTTTTGCCCCCCTTAATATTTTCCCAGTACTGCCGGGAGGATTGCTCCATTTTGTTATTGCCCCAGCGGTAGTAGGTTGTACCTACCAGCTCGTCGGGCAGGTATTGCTGCTGCACCCAATTTCCGGGGAACGCGTGGGGGTATTTGTAGCCCTGCTCCCGTTCCTGGGTGTAGGTATCGGCGTGGACATTTTGCAAATGCCGGGGGAAATCGCCTCCCTTGCCCTTGCGGACATCGGCTAAGGCTTCATCCAAGGCAATATGTCCCGAGTTGGATTTGGGAGAGGTCGCCATCAGCACCGCCGCATCCCCTAAGGGAATCCGGGCTTCGGGCATACCTAACATAAGCGCCGCATCCACGCAGGACTTGACGATGGGGATAATCATCGGGTACGCAAGCCCCACATCCTCGCAGGCTACCACCATAAGTCTGCGGCAAGCCGCCTGCATCTGCCCCGCCTCCAAAAGCCGGGCTAAGTAGTGCACCGCCGCGTCCGGGTCAGAGCCACGAATGGATTTTTGCAGCGCGGAGAGCAGGTCATAGTAGTTATCCCCCTCCCGGTCTGCCCGCAAGGCGCTTTTTTGGGTAACGAGCTTTGCATCCTCCAAAGAAAGTGTCAGCTTTCCGTCCTTGGGCTGGGATGCGGAGAACAGCACCTCCACCGCATTTAAGGCTTTGCGGATGTCGCCGCCACAAGCGACTGCGATATATTCCAAGGCGCCTGCTTCTGCCTCTGCCTTTACGCCGTTTCGCTCTTCTAAGAAGCGGATTGCCCGGTCGATGGCCTGCTTTGCCGCCGCAGCGTCAATCTGCTTAAATTCAAAGACGGTGCTACGGCTTAAAATTGCGTTAAACACATAAAAATAGGGGTTTTCCGTGGTGGACGCAATCAGGGTAATTTTGCCGTTTTCGATATACTCCAAAAGAGACTGCTGCTGCTTTTTATTGAAGGACTGAATCTCGTCTAAGTATAATAGTACGCCGTTGGGCGCCATAAAGGTGTCCAGTTGGGCAACGATATTTTTAATATCAGCGGTAGAAGCGGTGGTTGCGTTGAGGGTATAGAGGGTGCGGTTGGTTTGCTTTGCGATAATGCCGGCAACGGTGGTTTTGCCTGTGCCGCTGGGTCCGTAGAAAATCATATTGGGGATATTTCCTGCCTCTACCAGGCGGCGGAGAATTGCCCCCTCCCCCAAAATATGGGCTTGTCCGTAAACCTCGTCCAAGGTCTGGGGGCTGTGAATATCTGCAAGGGGCTGATACATTTTACCCCCTCCTCTCGTTTATATAAACTACATAAATGTGGCTACATCCGGAACGGCAGGTTCTGCCTGACGGATGGATACGGCGGTAAGCACAGGACCCATCGTATCTCCAAACAGAGTATGAACCTCTGCAGATACGGTCGCTTCCACCATAATCCAAGACCTGGGTTCCAGCTTATCTGCCCCGGGGAATTTACAGGGTACACCGCAAAACTGAATATCGTCCTCACAGCAGGTCATTACAAAACGTCCGGGGGCGAACATCCCCTCCTTGAAGCGGCGAAGCTTTGCTACCTGGGCTTTGAACCGAACGGTTTTGCCGTGGTATTTTTCCGGTTCTTCGGAAGCATCCCGATACCAAAGTGCGTAATCCCGATCCTCGATTTCGATGACGGGGGCGTTAATGTCAAAGGGCAAGGGGTCTTCCATATCGTCAAATTTGGTAGAGCCGTCGGTATAGTCGTAGAGAATGTCTGCGCTGCGGGAGGCTGCGCGGACAATTTTGTGATAGGGCATCACATCGGCATCAGGGGCAAGGCGGTTAAATACCACCATCTGCGCGCCCATCAGCTTGTCCATCATAAGGTTGCGCATATTGGCGTTATAGCTTATAAATGTGGTGCTGTCGGCAAACATAACCTCTTGGGCAACCTGCCAGTTTTCGGGGAGCTTGGTGTAAAAAGAGGACACGGTCTGCATACCGTTGAGCTCCGCCACCACCCGCTCGGCCCTATGCTTTTTCTGCAGGGCAAGGAGCTCCTCGGGGGTAACTGCAGCTTGGTCTACCACCTCAAAATAGACATTTTGGTGGGGATAGGCAGAAATATCATATTCCTCATCCCCCTCCTCGCAGATAAGGAGCAACGTGCGCTCCCCTGCGTTAAAGCGGGGGTCTTCCAAGGTTTCCTGGATGAATTTGGTCTTACCGGAGTCCAAAAAACCTGTAAATACATAAACGGGAATCACTTGCATAGTTACACTCCAAAGAGGGTGCGGATAGCATCCTCGTTAATATTTGCGCCGATGACGCATAGCTTGCCGGTGGTGGCGGCTGCGCCTGCGCGGATATTATGCTCACCGGGAACATAGTCAAAGTGGAGCCAATCGCCGTTTTCGGCAGGCACAATGCCCTTTGCCCGCAAAACCGTGCCGCAAAGCTGGGCATCAAAGGCAGAAAGAACAATACGCAGACCGCCTTCGGTAAATTTCTTGGCGGTTTCTACGCCCCAGGAAGTAAATGC
>JAZRKY010000174.1:0-2173 GCA_045646585.1 Faecousia sp.
AATGCCGCTGCCGTCGCCGATGATGTATAGACCGGGGTGGCAGGATTCTAACTTTTCGCTCACTTCCACTTCCATATTATAAAACTTAACCTCTACGCCGTAAAGGAGGGTATCGTCATTGGCTGTGCCGGGGGCAACCTCATCGAGGGCATAAATCATTTCGATAATGCCATCCAAAATCCGCTTGGGCAGCACCAGGCTCAAATCGCCGGGGGTTGCCTGCAAGGTGGGGGTGATAAATGCCTCCTCAATGCGCTTGGGGGTGGAGCGCTGACCCCGAATCAAGTCGCCAAACCGCTGGACAATAACGCCGCCGCCTAACATATTACTCAGGCGGGCGATGGACTCGCCGTAGCCGTTGGAATCCTTGAAGGGCTCAGAAAAATGCTTGGCAACCAAGAGAGCAAAGTTGGTATTCTCCGTTTGCAGGGCAGGGTCATCGTAGCTGTGTCCGTTGACGGTGATAATGCCGTTGGTATTCTCGTTAACCACTGCGCCCCGGGGGTTCATACAGAAGGTACGCACTTTGTCGCCGTACTTTTCGGTGCAGTAAACAATTTTGCTTTCGTACAGCTCGTCGGTAATGTGGGCAAAAACGGCGGCGGGCAGCTCTACCCGGACACCAATGTCCACACGGCTGGATTCTGTGGGGATTTTTAGCTCCGTGCAGACCTTTTCCATCCACTTACTGCCGATACGACCGACAGAAATGATGCACTTTTCGCAGGTGTAGGTTTCCTTTTCGCATTCTACGGCATAACCGCCATCTATAATCTTAACGGATTGCACAGGGGTATCAAAGAAAAAGTCTACCTTATCCTGCAGATGGGCGTAGAGGTTTTCCAGCACCACATAGTTCACATCTGTGCCAAGATGGCGGACAGAGGCGTCCAAAAGGTGCAAATCGTGCTGAATACACACGGTCTTAAACCGGGTGCCGGCGGTGGAGTAGAGCTTTGTGCCCTCTCCGCCGTATTTCAGGTTAATTTCGTCTACATAACGCATCAGCTCCAGCGCCTTGTTCTTGCCGATATACTTATACAGTGTGCCGCCGAAATCGTTGGTAATGTTATACTTACCGTCAGAAAAAGCGCCTGCGCCGCCGAAGCCACTCATAATGCTGCAGCTTTTGCAGCCAATGCAGGATTTAACCTTTTCGCCGTCAATGGGGCAGTGGCGCTTATTTAAGGGATGGCCGGCTTCGAAAACAGCTACCTTTAATTCTGGTTTCTGCTGCATCAGCTCGTAAGAAGCAAAAATGCCGCCGGGACCTGCGCCGATAATAATCACATCATAATTCATAAATGTATCCTCCAGTAAAGAAATGCGGGGGATGCGTTTGCACGCACCAAATTATTTTACCATATATTTTCTAAAATGTAAACCCGGGGAAATATGTTGCATTTGCAACGGAAATATGGTATGATTTGCCTGTGAGGTGAAGAAAATGGCCCATTTTATGGATTCGGTGCAATCGCCTTTGTTTGATGGCATCAGCCCGGAAGAAAGAATTACAATGCTGGGCTGCTTTGGCTATTATTTGGGCAGCTTTCAAAAGGGCGAAACGGTGGCTATGGAGGGGGCGTATATCCGCCACTTCGGTGTGGTGCTCTCCGGCAGTGTGGATATGGTGAAAGAGGACATTTGGGGCAATCGGACGCTGCTTGTGCGGTCGAAAAAGGATGATGTGTTTGGCGAGAGCTTTGCCTGCGGCGCAGATAAAATGTCTGATGTGAACTTTTATGCGTCTGAGGATACCAGCGTGCTGTTTTTGTCCTTTGATAAGGTGATGCACAACTGCCAAAATGCCTGCACCTGCCACCATAAGCTGACAGATAATATGGTGCGGGTCATCGCCGCCAAAAACCGGGAGCTGATGCGAAAGGTGGAGGTGGTGTCCAAGCGGTCTATCCGGGAAAAGGTGCTGTCTTACCTGTCTCAGCAGGCACAAAGCCAAAACTCCCGCTATGTGGAAGTGCCTTTGGGGCGGCTGGAGTTGGCGGAATATTTGTGCGTAGACCGCAGCGCATTGACCCGGGAGCTTGTAAAAATGCAGGAAGAGGGTCTTATTGACTACGATAAAAATATTTTCCGCGTTCTGTAAATAATCCCCGATGTATGTGATATTTGCAACATCCATCGGGGTTTTTCCGTCATATAATAAAGAAAAAAC
>JAZRKY010000175.1:0-16363 GCA_045646585.1 Faecousia sp.
GGTAGAGTACCCGGTTCATACCCGGTCTGTCACCTGTTCAAGTCAGGTCGCCGCTACCAGGCCCGTTGGTCAAGCGGTTAAGACACCGCCCTTTCACGGCGGTAACATGGGTTCGATTCCCGTACGGGTCACCAAAAAAGACACACACCATTTGGTGTGTGTCTTTTTTGCTCCCTACGGGAATCGAAAATCTCAAATGCAATATGCCAGTGGCATATTCCTGCCACCAGTGCAAACACTGGTGGCTACCTTGATTGATGCTTCCCATACGGGTCATAATCCGCTTTGATTGATAATCCCCATACGGGTTGCCTTCTCCAAAGTCATCTACTTTTTGCTTTGTATCAGTGCGAATTTTCAAAGTACTCTTTCAAACCACTGACATATACTGCCGGCACATAGGTTTTCGCATAGATTCGGTTGCCGTTTTCTGCAATGCCAATCTGTTTATAGAATACATAGCACGGAATACAAGCAGCCTGTTTGCCGGACGAAAGAATATTTCTATTCCAAAAATATGTAAAGGAAACTGCATCATAGTCCGTAAAATCTACATCATACAAAATCTCATAACACATTTCGCAGCTATGTCCGCCAAAGGAATACCCCTTTTCCAGAAGTCTCTCCGCTTCGCTCAGAGATAACAGCTCTGCCATCCCGTTTTCTTCATATATCTCGTCTTTCTCCGTTCGCCAATCACGGTAACAAATATCCACATACTGCAGCACATCCGCGCTACACTCTTCTTCCCTAAAAATCGGATTATTGAAAAACCAAAGTTCAATACTGTCGCTGACCGGCTTTTCGGTGTAGGCATTCATAAAACTCGCGTCTTTGTCATAAAAGTACACTTGAATTGCTACGCAACCATAGTTACTATCCTCATTATATGTGCGAACCACCTTCGCATTGGGGAGTCGGACATCAAAAATATCCTGCAAAATTTGATGGATATCAGAAAGACCTGCTATAATTTCTTCATCGGTCTGCGTTTGGTCAATCTGCACTTTATGACCGTTTATTACTGTGGTAGTTGCTTTCGCACTATGCTGCGGACATCGGCTGATTCCAAAAGAATTCAGGTAGCCATACTGATACACAGAGATGCTATGCCCCCCAATTTCGGTCTCTAAACGCGCACTTTTTTCGAATATATCAACGGCGTATTCCGGTACCGTTTCCCCAAACGCTTGGGCAACACCGGGCAAAATACCATCTGTAAATTCGCGGATGGATTCTTCGTTGGATGTTTCTTCCGGAGATACACATTGAAAAAGAGGAATAGCATTTGTTTGCGGAACAGGAAGCAAGCCAAGCGCATTTTCATTAGGCGCATATACTGTTATGCTTGTACCGTCAGACATCAGCCCATCCCCCCGCTGGAATAATGCGGCAATGTCATTGGCTGTAAATAGGCTTGCCGGTTCATTGCGGGGCATAAACAGGGATACGCCAATCATCACAGTCAGGCAGGCTGCCGCTGTAACAGTGCCCCACAACCTTATCCTTTTCTTTTTGGTTAGCTTCTGCTCGTATGCTTCACAGCGTTCCAGTAAGTGGTCGTCTATTTGTCCCATTGCGTCTCGAAAACGGTTATTACTCATAATTCATACCCCTCCTGCCGCAGTTTTTGCCGCAGCTCCTGTTTCATAGTGGCAAGTTCCTTATGTACGGTAGATTGACTGCACCCCAGTTTTTCCGCGATATTGGCAATCGGCATTACATAAAAGAAACGGCTTAGGAATATGTACAGCCGCCGATCGGAAATTGTTTCCAAATAGGCACTGATAACGCAACCCAACGCCCGTGCCTCCAGTTCTCTCTCCGGGGTAAGGGCATCGGGTATCATCTCTTCAAAATCAGACAGCGATACCATCCGTTCAGGGGGAATCCGCTTCAGCCTGTTCACTTCATCATAACGGTCAAAGGCAGTACGACGGGTTACTTTTGCGAGAAATGCTCGTAGAACACGGGGCTGCGTGGGCGGCATCGCATTCCACGCCTTATAATAGGTGTCATTCACACACTCCTCACTGTCTTCGCTGTTAACAAGAATGTTTTTTGCGATTGTCAGTAGATAACAGCCATACTTTCTGCTGGTTTCAGAAATGGCAGTTTCTTCTCTGGCAAAGTACAATGCAATAATCTGTTCGTCCGTCAGAAACTGCTGGAACTGCATACGCACTCCTCCTTTGCTTTTCTGAAAAATCCCTTCATCTATACAGACGGCTTTTTTCCGTAAAACTGTAAAAATACACACATTATCGCCATTTTATCACCCGCCTACCGTGCCGCCAATAGAGCCTTCCGCAGGTATAATTTCCCAAAATAGCAATAGTGAAAACAAAATACATTTTAAACCTTCCAAATATTGCACAATGCCTTCATTAGAAAACACCACCTCGGGTGAGGTGGTGTTTTCCTATACATCAGTCCAGTGTAATTTCGTATATTACATCGCTGACTTCGCCGTCTTTTAAGATGATGGTCAGGGTGCTATCTCCCTTGGTCATCACATAGGCATTGCTGCCGTTAAATCCTGCCGTACCGTAAGCCTTTTCCACCTGTGCCTGGGTAGAACCCACACGGATGCCCTCAGCGGTAGAAACGCTATCATCGGCAAACCACACGCTGTAGACAAAGTCCTTATCCCCCATAGGATAGGTGGACAGATAGAAACTGCCGTAGAAATAGGTCTTATCCAGACCCTCAAAAGCGCAGCTTGTCTCCTCGGTGTAGCTTTTGGGTGTGCCAAGGGCTGCCACAATATCGGTGGCCTCCACATCCATCATAATGGCAGTACCATTATAGGTAAATACAAAATTATCCTTTGCAGGCTCAGTGGGCGTAGGAGTATCTTCCCCGGAATTACCCATAACAACCACCAGCACGACCGCCAGCACTACCAGCAGCACAGCGACTGCAATTACGCCTAATTTTTTCATTGTTTCCTTTGCTCCTTCTGTGCGTTATATTTGTTTATCTTTTCCTGCCACACAACTGCCACATCCGCTTCCCCGCGGCGGTCAGAAATTCCACATTCCTCCACCAGGATTTTTCCAAACCAGCGAGATGCCTTCTCTGCACCGTACACATTCAGGTGCAGACCTGCGTCATAGGTATCTGTCTGCCAGTCAATGCCCATTTCCTCTTGATATTCCAGCATATTGATATACAAAAGATCGTGCTCTGCCGCAAACGCCACAATTTGGTCATCCCACTGTTCCCACCATACAGGCGACAGGGAGGGTGCTTTAATCAGCACCAGCTGTGTGCCATTCTTCTGGCACAGCTCCACCATTTTATTCAGATAATACCAGCTGTTTTCACCGAAGCTGTAATCCACCAGCGGTTTTTCGACATAGGGATTCGTATAGGGCTTTACGCCGGTCTGCATCAAATATCCGTTAAACGAAATTTCGTCCCGATGGAACCAATACTGCAAATCCTCATTTGTCAGCTGGCTGATACGGTCGTGGTAACGCAAAATAGGAAACAGGTAGGTAAACATACTCTCCTTTTCCTTCTCTTCCTCGGTCATGGATGCCAAAATCGCATTCCACTTGGAAGACGACCACCGCATCGTGTCCAAAGTCATGCGGTTATAAGCTTCTCTTTGGCTTCCCCGGCCGGTGCTGGCAGGGGTATCGTACTTCATAGAAAGCACATTGAACACCATCACATCCGGCGTTTCATATTGGAAAGTTTCTTCCATAATATAGTAGGATTGCCAGATCGTCTGCTGAGCACTGCCGCGGATGTAGGAGGTAATACCGTATTCCTCCCACAAGGTAATGGGAGAAAAGTTTTCATACACCTCGCAATCGCCCACAAAAACCACATCGTTGCCACCTGCATTGGCATAATACTCGCCGATGAGCGCACCCTCCTGAGAGGTCAGCATATATTTCGGCACAAGCAGTGCCTGCAGCAAATACAAAACAGCCAGGCAGATGACCAAAGCGGAGCAAATTCTTATGCTTTTTTTCATTCTGCCTCCTAAAATTGATTGTAAATAAAGTTACCTGCATCATAGCCGATGCCATAGCTGCCCAACAGCAGCACTGCCAAAAACAGCAGGAAAATCAGTGCATACCGAATGGCAAAATTCTGCTTCAGCAGTGCCTCCCGTACGCTTCCCTTCTTTTCTTGGAACAAACTGACGGCAAACATCAACGCAACGCCGCCAAAGAGAATCCCGTAATCCAGCCCTGTCAGTCCCAGCTTCATAAAAGGCACCTTGACGGATGTAAACATCGTTCCCATCCGGCGGAAATACTCTCCTACATTGGGGAACAGATCCACAATACGGATGAGATTCATCAGCATAAACATCCGCAGCATTTCAAAAACGCCGTACCATTTTTTATCCTTCAGATGGAAACGACCGTGGAATTTTTCATACAGGGGTGTCAGTTCCTCGGAAGCGACAATTACCACACAGTTCATCATACCCCACAGGATAAAGTTAGGCGTAATGCCGTGCCAAATGCCGGTACAGAACCAAGTAGCAAAGGATGCCGCATATACGGGAATCCGCTTGCCGAAATTGGGCCACTTTTTCCGGGCATTTTTACTGAGCTTCCGCATGGGCGCGCTGATGGAAATGGGATAGAAAATGTAATCCTTCATCCACTCACCCAGGCTGATGTGCCAGCGGCGCCAGTACTCAGCAATATTCTTGGAGAAGAAGGGACGCACAAAGTTCTCAGGCAATCGGATGCCAAAGGCCTCAGAAAGACCGATGACAATGTCAATACCGCCAGTAAAATCGCCGTAAATCTGTACCGCATAGAAAATGGTCAGCACCAAAAAGGACAAACCTGTATAGCCGGGGCCTTTCAAAGTAACGATAGCTACCGCAATTCGGTCTGCAATGACCATCTTCTTAAAGAAGCCCCAAAGCATTCTCTGCAAACCGAAAGCTACCTGCTTGCCATCAAAGGGATGGGGCGCACACAGCTGGGGCGCAAGGGTGCCGTACTTGCTGATAGGACCTTGCACCAGCTGGGGGAAATAGGACACAAACAGCAGCAGCTTCAAAGGATTCCTTTCCGCTTTCACGGTACCCCGGTACACATCCAGCACATAGCCAACCGATTGGAACATATAGAAAGAAAGTCCCAGCGGCAGCAGAATATTTTGGAATGTAAACCGCACCTTGCAGACAGCCAGCAGGCCAAAAATCACACAGGCTGTGAGAATAATCCACAGGCGGTTTTTCTTCTTGGCGGTCTTTTTATCAAATTTTTCTTGATTTTTCTCTATGATCCGTGTCGCGCCGTAAGTAACTGCCCCGGTAAACAGAATGTAGTATAAATTCTCAATGCCGCCCCAGAGGTAAAACACTGTGCTTGCCACAAGCAACAGTGGCCACTGGAGCTTTCGGGGAATCAGGTAATACAGGATCAGCAGCACCCCTGCAAACAGCAGGAAGCTGAACGATGTAAGCGCCATAGTCTTATGCCAGGCGCTGAATCAGCTCGTAGAGGCTCTGTGCGGAGTTAAAGTTCTCCGGCACCAGCTCTTCTGCAGGGATCTGTACATCAAAGGTATCGTCTACCTCAGCTACAATGGTAACCACATCGAAAGAATCCAATATGCCGTTATCAATGAGACCGGTTTCTGTGGCAAAGTCTACATCGGGGTGCAGGTCGCTTAAAATTGCAATCAGTTTATTCATTTTCCATAGTCCTCTTTTTTAGTAAATTTCTGTCTATTTTTCCATTGGGTGTCAGAGGCATTTCCGGCAAGGCACGAAGAATGTGGGGAATCATATACCGGGGCAGCTTCTGCTTTAAGTACTTTAGCAGCTCTCCCTCCGCTATATCGCCCACATAATACAGAGCGATTTTCTTTTTCTCCGAATCAAATACACAGCAGGTAGTACTCACCTTTTCGTGATTATTGGATACCACCTCAATCTCGCCCAGCTCAATGCGATGACCCATATGCTTAATCTGATTATCCTTTCGGGACAGGAACATAAGCTCCCCCCGGTCATTATATTTGCCCAAATCGCCTGTACGGTAAATCAGCTCGGGATAGCGGTTATTCAGGGGATTTTGCACAAAGGCCTCCCCTGTTTTTTCGGGGTTGCAGTAATAACCCAGCGTCAGCCGCGTACCCCGGATGCAAATTTCGCCCTGCTCGCCCTGGGGCGGCACACAGTTATTCTCATCCAACAGTATCACTTCCGTATTTCGGAAAGGACGGCCAATGGGCAGCACATCCTCCTCCCCGAACTCCCGGTCTACCTCAAAGTAGCAGCAAATGCCGGTGGTCTCCGTAGGTCCGTAAAGGTTAACAAAACGGGCATTGGGCAGAACTGACCGCCAGATATTTAGTTGCCGGATGGGAAACACCTCGCTGGCAAAAGCGATGGTGTGCAGGTACTCGGGCTTAACCTTCTCAAAAGTCTTAAAGGACGAAATAAAGGTCAGCGCAGAAACAACCCAGCAAAGGGTGTTAATCTTATGGGTATTGAGGTACTCCACCAGCGCCACAGGGAACATAAACAGCTTCTTGGGAATCAGGTGGGTAGTTGCTCCATACTTCAAGGTAGGCATAATCTCCTTAAGGTAGGCATCAAAGTACAGCGGCGTTTGGTTGCCAAACACACTGTCGCTGTTAAATTTCATCACATCGCACAGATTCTCAATGTAATCAATCACCGCCCGATGGCAGCCGACCACGCCCTTAGGCACGCCTGTAGAGCCGGAGGTAAATACAATATAGGTAGGATCGGTATCAATCTGCTTTTCCCGGACAGACGCCAAGGCTTCCTCATTTACCGGCATTTGTGCAATGTCATCGTAGCAGTAGATTTTGCCTGTATTGGTATACCCCTTTGCCAGTTCTATGGTTGTTTCATCGCAGATAGAAGCAGCGGGATTTAATGTCTGCAAAATCAGTTCCACCCGATGCTGGGGCATCTCATCATCCAGCGGCACATAAAAACAGCCGGAATAAATAACGCCCATAAACGCCGCAAGGGTCTTAGGCTGCTTTTTCATAAAAACCACAACCGGCTGACGGTCAAAGCCTTCACCGCACAGGAAAGAGCCTACGCTCCGTGCCTGCGCATAAACCTCACCAAAGGTCAGCGCCCCATTCTCGCCGGAAAAAGCCACTTTATCCGGGCAACGGGTTACGGTATGCTCCAAATATTCCAAAATATTTCTCTGCATATTTTTTCCTCTCTTCAGCCTGTAATCAGATTTTCGTATTCCTCCCGGAGAGTCTTCCCGCACCGCAGTACCGACTGCTGGGCCAAAACCTCCATAATATCCAAAAATCCGGGGCCGATTTGTTCATCTCTTTTAATCAGCGAAAGCTCTGTGCAGCCCAACAAAATCACTTGGGCGCCACCGGCTGTCAGTTCCTGCTGTACACGACGGAAACGCTCCATTTCCGCCCTCTTTCCGGCTTTCACATTTTTATAAATCAGGTGCATAACATCGCGCTGTCTTTCCTCAGAGGGAATCACCGCTTCTATGCCGGCCATCTCCAGCTCCCGGGATAAAAGTCCTGTGCTTATGGTGCCGTCGGTTGCCATAATACCAACCTTTTTTACCCCCTTGATATTCAGCAGGGCGATTGTCTCGGCAATGCCATTGACCACAGGGGCATCAATACCCTGGGCAATCTCCCGGTAAAAATAGTGCGCAGTTACACAGGGAATGGCAATCAAAGACACACCCTGAGAAGATAGTGCCTGCCCAATTCTTAGCATTTCCGGCAAGGGACTTTGGTCGCTTTTACCGAGAATATAATCTGTTCTGTCGGGTAAGGAGGGGAAATTATAGATAATCATTTCCACATTTTCCTGATCGCTTTCCGCCCGGGTCATATTGATCACAAGCTCCATAAAATAGGCTGTAGCAATAGGACCAAGGCCGCCGATCACACCCAGTATCTCTTTTTTCATTTCATTCCTCACGGTGTAGCTGGATAAAGGGACTTATCCCGGTTATGACACTTCTTATGGGCATCGGAGTAAGCGTCCAAAAACGCATCGGTTACCAAACAGAAATCATCGCCTTCGCCTTTACGAGGGGTTGCGTCAAAATGATACCAGGTCTGCTCTCCGTCTACGCTGACAAGACTCCAGTAATGGTTAGAGTCTTCGGGGTAGTTTTTTACCTTTTGGACATCGATATTGGGAATTCCCAAGCGCTCAAACATCAGTTTCGTTACCGCAAAATAGCCGTAGCAATCACCCCGCGCCTGGGTCAGCATCAGGTAAGCCGCCTGCCGATAATCGGAGTGATCGAAATTATCCGTATAACCCAAAGTATTACGCGCCCAGTTGTAGATTGCCTGAACCTTTTGGCGGGTAGTCATATTTTCTTTAATAATTTGGGCCAGCTTTGCATCTGCCGCCGCATAAATGGTCTCAAGGTCTGCATAGCCCGTCTTCTTTTCCAACACAGTAACCGTTGCAGAAACCCGGGTCTCATTGCCGGCTGCATCTGTGCAGATATAAAAGACCTGATAAACGCCAACCTTACTCAAATCCACCCCGCTGTTATCCACGGTAATGGTGGGGTTGGAATCTTCATCGTCTATAGCCGAAACGCCCTTGTAATAGGAAATGGTATCGCCCTGATAAATGGTAAAATCGTGTACGCCCACAATTTCAGGCGCCACTGTATCGCTGGGTGTGGTGTCTGGGACTGTAGTCTCCCCTAAATCCGGGTTATCGTTCGGGGAATAGAAATTGGCAAAATAAACGCAAATCACGGCAATCACCAGCACCACAAGGGCTGCAACCATACTTACAAAAATCCAGTCTGTTTTTTGTTGTTTCCTTCTGGAACTTGTTGCTCTGTCAGGCATTTTTATTCCTCCCTGCCATTTACCCTTGGTGCAATGGCCATTTTATAAAAAAGCGAGTTTTTTCTCCGCTATTATGGTTTTTTCTCGAACTTTCTACCCCATTTTTCCGCAGGGTACAACCTTAGGTATTATCGCACAAAACAGCTTATATGTCAAGGTTGCAAAATCTCCCTCCAATGGTTTCGGAGGGAGATTTTTTGCTGTTTTTTTGTGTTCTTATCCTGTTAAGTTTTTACCTTTTTAGACGATTTTTCCTCTGACCTTTCACAGAGCTTTTTCTGCCGCAAAATTCCCTCGTACACGCCGTCCTTGCAAAAGCCGGCTTCCACATAGCCACGGCTGCAGTAATAATGCTCTAACTTGTCGTTACCAATGGCAGAATCCAGCCGCATATATGCCATACCTTGCCCGGCAGCATATTCTTCCGCCATTTGCAGAAAAATACTGCCTGCGCCTTTATCCTCAGGTCGGGAAGCAAAATGGTGCAAATATAGGGCAGACGCTTTTTCTTTCCATCGTTCATCATCGCGCAGCAAGCCGCCTACGCAGAGGAGCTTCCCGGAAACGGTCTCCCGCATAACGAACAATTCTCCCTGCGCCTGCCGCATTTCATAGTAATCCATAGGATACCGCTTATCGTATTTGGTGGCATTCCACTGCTGAATACCCACCTCGTCCATCCACGCCATCCGGCTGAGAATCAAGGCAAAAATCTCGCCTATTTCCTCTTTTTTCGCCTGCCGAAAGATATATTTTTCTTTCATAAGCATCCCCGCAATTTCCTGTTTTCCTTTGCATTATACTACTTAGCAAGGCAAATAACAAGCCAATTTTATTGCCCTTTACCCCAAAAAAGCAGGGCATATACGCCCTGCTCAGTTGGATATCTGATATTTGCCGCTGTTTTTCATAAGAACAAGATTTAACCCCAGCAAAAAAACAATGATGCACACCCCAGACCCTGTTGCCACATTCATAATGCGAATACCTGTTTCCGACATTCCCGCAAAGGACACAAGCATTGACCTTTGCAAAGAAAAGATAGAAACAAAGGCGTTTATAAAGGATATATTCCGTAATGTCAGCATTTTCGCCGATGCGCTATTTCTTGCCTTTATCCATTTGATTGTGGCAAGTGTTATCTTGGTAAAAGTATATGTGGCAATCGCCAGCATAACAACCAAAGGAAAAACCGTACCCCGGTCCTTTACAAATGCAAGAATCACCGTTCCCACAAGGCAAACAGATAACACCATCAACATCATTCCCGTAAACCGCACAAGGAAACGGTTGTTGCCCTTGTGCAGAAGTATAACAAAACGCATCGCGCTCAATACGGCATAGTAAATACCAACGGTAAAAAACCACCACGAATATGTTGTAATACCCCAAATTATGTGGCAGATGCTAAATGCTATATTGATCAGCAGGCTGACAAGGGCAAGTTGCAGCGTTCTATCTTTTCGTATTGTCTTTTCCATAAATGCAGATGGATATAATTTCAGATATTTCCCCAATGGACTTGTCGCAGCCGTTATTCAGCCATTCTAAGATAATGGCATTGATACCGCTTAAGTAGTACTTCATTACATATTGCCTGTTGTCTTGAGGGTAATGAAATCGCTCCAAAATGGGACTAAATATGTTATCAAACATCCTCTTGTAAACATCTTCAAATCCCAACACCTTATTGTGCCACAATGCCGTTGCAAACACTTCCCTGTGGTCTTTTACATAGGACAAATAGGGAGATAAATACTTATCACAAATAAATACCAGCTCACTTTGTTCGCAATCCATCAAATTAAGGGCAACGGATTGCGTATCGGCGGAAAAATAAGACAGGAAATCATCCAGTAAATACCTTGTTGTTTCTGCCAGCAAATCACCAACCGTTTCATAATGCAGGTAGAAGGTCGAACGATTTACCCCAGCCGTTTGGCAAATTTCACTGACGGTAATATAATCAAAGGGCTTCTTTTTCAGCAAGGAAATGAGGGCAAGGTCCATTTTCGTGGCAGTATTAAAATATTTGCTTTCTGATTTATTCATATCACCACTCCTTGCCATTTTTCTTTAGTTATCTGCGATTTCCCGGGCGAGCTGCACGATTTCATAGGCATACTTTGCCTTGCCCTTTTCCAGCATTTTCTTATAAATGGGGTAATTGACACCGCAGCCGATAAGCCCCACAATGCCAACAACAATGCCAAGAATCATACCTGTAAGCCCGCTGCCGATAACTTGCATTGCCAGGCACATACCTGTGCCAAATACAAGGGCAAAAACAACACCACAGGAATAGGTAAAAACGGTAGCAGGGAGCTTTGCGCGACTATCCAGCTTTTTCAGAGCGACCAGCTTGGAGCTTTCCTTGGGCGCGTAGTCCTTTGCGATGTGTTCTGCGATAATTTTGTCTGTGTTCATTTTATGAACCTCCTTTTTGATTTTACAGTGGTATTTTACCGCTCAAAAAGGGGGAACTGAACAACAAAAAATAGAGTTTCTGTTGATTTTAGCAGTCTAAATCCATCTAACGAAATTATACTTTCCCCATCCGTAGTTTTCAAGCCCAAAACCAAAAGGAGCAGGGCTTGCAGGCTCTGCTCCTTTCGGCAAATAAGCTTTTAATAATTTAACATCCGCATCCAACACGGTATCCCGTTACCGTAACCGTAGCTGTGAGATTTCCCAAATCATCCGTTACATCCACACGGTAACATACCGTCGTTTTACCGTCTTTTACACAAACCGCTTTGGCAATCAGCTTTTCACCCTTGGCAGCGCCCAAGAAAGAAATGTCAGAACGCAATGACACGCATCCCATCTTTTCCCAGTTGGCCGCAACTGCAAAAGCAAAATCCGCAAGCATAAAGTATGTTCCACCCATAACCGCGCCCATAGCGTTGCGGTGTAAATCCGTAATCACCAAACTACAGGTGGCGCTGCGCTTTCCAATTTCCTCTATCACAGCGCCATTGCCCGTTGCAAATCGGTCAGCTTCAAACATTTTTCTTACCTTTAATAGTGTTTCCTTATTTTCCATCTGTGCAATTTCTTCCTTTCGTCTTTCTGGGATAAGCCCAAACGCAGCAACAAATTCAAGTCCTGTAACTGAATTATACTCTCTGCCTTTCTGATTTTCAAAGCAATAGCGAAAAGAAAGTGCTATCCTAAGACAGCACTTTCTAAAAATCCAATTCGTCCGGCGGCTTTATTGTGGCGAATCTTTCCCAATGGGTATAGATTACCGCTTTCCCACCTGCGTTACCTCGCAGGTTACCTTGTATGTGGCTGTTCTACCGTTGCTATCCGTTACGGTTATCTCCGTTTTTCCCAAACCACCGTTGCAAATAGCAACCGAAAATGTGGCGGTAAAAGAGTTCTTTGGATTGTTCCTTTCAACCACATCCACCTGAACAGAACGGAACGAAAACAGTTCCAGAGAGAACAGTATCTGATGCCCGCTTTGGATTTCCTCACCATTGTATGTATAGATAAAATCCCAGCCGCCAAATGGCCAGCCGGACAGATACGCCACGGAAAAATCCAGCCTATATACACCGTATGTATACTTCTCCCCTGCGCTTGGCTGCTGCGTCGGTTCAGCACAGGCAGTCAGTAGCAGCATCAGCGCAACGCCTATGCACAAAATTCTTTTCATCTTCTATCCCCCACCCCTTTTCAGTCGATGGCAGCACTGCCAAGGTTAATGACCTGCAAGCCGCGCCGTTTTGCCATACAGGCAAATTTATATGCGCCCCCGAATGTATGATCAACATAGCATACGCACACATCCGCCGCATCTACCAAATAGCGATTTCGCCACTCAATGGCATATCGCCGATGCACCGTCTCAATCCCCTCGGGATACATCGTGTCGGAATAGTCCCCATATTCCTGCCGCGCAGTGGGCAGGTATGCCAGTACCACGCTGTAACGGATATGGGGATATTTCTCCTGAAGGGCTTTCAAGCATCTGCGCACCATCCCATCAAACTGTCCCCGATGTCCCACTAAGAACTCCCCTACTCCCCGCACAATTAAACTCTCAATGGTGCTCTGCAGCACCTCCGCATCCAAACCATAGCATTCCTTATGCCCAAAAAAGTACATACAGACATAAACACTCCTCCGTTAGTGATATATCGTTATTATAGCATATTTTTTTGAGTTAGTGAATAGTCACTAATGTGCATCTTTCTTTTCGGTTATCATATTAGTGATAAATCAACCGGAGGTGATGCACATGAACACGGCGGAAGCAATTGCATATCGTATTCGCCAGCTTTGCAAAGAAAATGGCATCACGCCCAATGGACTCAGCAATTTGGCAGCCGTCCCACAATCTACCATCAAAAGCATCTTAAATGGTGAAAGCCAAAATCCTGGTAGTGTTACAATTAAAAAGCTTTGTGACGCTTTTGAGATTACCTTGGGTCAGTTTTACAGCACTCCCGAGTTTGATGCTCTTGAGCAAGAAATTAAATAGTCCTCTACTTCCCTCGATGGCGTTTGCTGTCGAGGGTTTTCTTATGCCCGGCGCCTCTGCCTCCAAACCGCTGCATTCCTTATTCCCGAAAAAAGTACATACAGACATTATCCCATCTCCTTTTTGTCCTATTATACAACAAAAAAGCGGGTTAGTACAGCTTCCTGTACTATATTTCTTACTTTGTTTCCTATAATAATAGTACAGTTACAGGGAAGTGTGGTGTAAAGGATGCAGTTGAACGAGGCCGTCAGCAAGAGAATAACTGAGCTTCTGAAGGAGCAAAATATGACCAACTATCAGTTGTATATCAAAAGCGGTGTGCCGAAATCCACCATAGGCAATCTGGTAAACTGCACCTATCATTCTGTAAAGCTCCGCGTAATCCACGAAGTATGCCAAGGATTTGGAATCAGCATCACGGAGTTCTTCAACTCTCCTCTTTTCATCGAAGATAATTTAGAACCCTAAAGCTTCTGTGCCATCGGCATAGGAGCTTTTCTTTTATTGATATCACCATCGACGATTTCTTCCATTCCGAACTATTCAAAGGTCTTGAGCAAGAAATTAAATAGTCCTCTACTTCCCTCGATGGCGTTCGCTGTCGAGGGATTTTTCTTAAATGCTATTGACAAACTATCGCTGCAACGATATAATGAAGCTAAGCAGAGAACTATCGTCAGAACGATACTAATAGGAGGTGCTTGCAATGAGCAAACTAACTGTATATCACGGCTCGCCGGTGATTATTGAAAAGCCGCAGTTTGGCATCGGCAACCCGAACAATGATTATGGCCTGGGTTTCTACTGTACCGAGACTCTGGACCTGGCAAAGGAGTGGGCTTGCTCCGCCGAAACCGACGGCTATGCCAACAAATATACGCTGGATATGTCTGACCTGATGGTTTTGAGCCTGACCGGCGGTGACTATAACATACTGAACTGGCTCGCCATTTTGCTGGAGAACCGGAAGTTCCGTATCGGCGGTGATGTAGCTCGGCAGGCTCGGGCATACATTTTCGAGAATTTTGGCATCGACTACAAGAAGTACGACGTCATCAAGGGTTACCGTGCCGATGACTCCTACTTCTCTTTTGCGTCCGCTTTCCTGAACAACACCATTTCCCTCTCCCAGTTGGAGCGTGCTATGGTGCTGGGCAAGCTGGGCGAGCAGGTGGTTGCCGTATCTCAAAAAGCTTTTGATGCCATCACCTTTGAGGAAGCTATCGCTGCACCCAAGGAAATCTACTATCCCAAGAAGCTGGCCCGGGACACCGCTGCCCGGGACGAATTCCAAAAGGAAAAGGGTCGCGGCTCTATCCTGACCGAAACCTATATTCTTGATATCATCAGACAGGGGTGGAAAAATAATGACGAACGCCTACAGCGAGTCGTACTTGGATGACGCTATGCAGAACCTCGGCGATATGGTCGAGTATGCAGTGTGCGATTGCGGCTATGACCCGGACGAATTCTTCGGCTGGTTCATCTCCTCCGGCGTAGCATCCAAGTTTGAAAAAGGCAATCCCAAATACATTACCGGTATGTCCGGCTTTGAGTTGGCAGAAGCCGTTCTGAAGGCTACCAATGTTGCGCTCCCCGGTATTACCCCCTCCCATCCGGATTTCAAAGGACGGGAATACTGGGCCGGTTGGATTTTCGCCTACTACCAATGGCAAAGCGGCAGACGGTTCGAGGATATTGTTGCGGACGGACTGACCCTCTCCACTGTCTTCGGTATGTATATTCACCACGAAGCTGACAACAGCAAATTCGTGAAATCCGCCAATGCTATCATTCAGCGCAACAAGGAAGCCCGGAAATCTAAGTTGCAAACCATCCGAAAAGCCCGGGGCTTTACCCAGCAGCAGCTCAGCGAGGCTGCCGGTGTTGCACTGCGCATGGTGCAGCTTTATGAGCAAAAACAAAATGACCTGAGTAAAGCCCAGGCGGGTGTGGTTATCGCTTTAGCCAAAGCCCTCGGCTGCGAAGTTGAGGACCTAATCGACTGACATCTTCCCTCGACGGCATCCGCCGCCGGGGGATTTTTATGCCTATAAGCAAAAAGAAAGTGCCGTCCATTGACAGCACTTTCTCAAGCATTTTTGGTAAATAATTGGTAAATTGGTCAACTGAAGCCCTGTAGTCGCTCAAAAACGCCCAAAAATAAGGGTTTCAGGCGGTTTTTTGAGGGTTTCTTAGTCCAGAGGTTTCATTGTGGGGAACAAGATTACCTCGCGGATGGTGTCGGTGCCGGTAAAGAGCATAACTGCACGGTCAATGCCCATACCCATACCGCCCGTAGGAGGCATACCGTATTCCATCGCATTGAGGAAATCCTCGTCCAGCATTTCCGTCTCGTCGTCGCCCCGCTCCCGCTGCTCAACCTGCTTCATAAAGCGGTCTCTCTGATCCATAGGATCGTTTAGCTCAGAGTAGGCGTTGCCCATCTCACTGCGGCAGATAAAGAACTCAAACCGCTCGGTAAGTCTGGGATCAATGGGGCTTCTCTTGGTAAGGGGAGAAACCTCCACAGGGTACATCGTAATAAAGGTAGGCTGCACAAGATGCTCCTCTACCCGCTGGTCAAAGCAGGCGCAAAGCGCATTACCCCAGGTCTTTTCGGCAGCATCGGCAAGCTCAACGCCCTTAGCCTTGGCAGCAGCCACGGCCTCTGCATCGTCGGAAATGGCATCAAAGTCAATGCCCACATACTTGCGGACAGCCTCCACCATCGTCATCCGGGGCCAGCCGGGAGCAAGGTCAATCTCCTCACCCATCCACTGCAGCTTATAAGTACCTAAGTACTTCTGGGCAAAGGTGGTGTAAACGCCCTCAGCAATATCCATCATATCGTGAAAATCGGCGTAAGCCTGATACAGCTCTACGGAGGTAAACTCGGGATTGTGCTTGGGGTCCATACCCTCATTGCGGAAAATACGACCGATTTCGTAAACCCGACCCATACCGCCGATAATCAGCCGCTTAAGCGGCAGCTCGGTGGCAATACGCATAAACATATCAATGCCC
>JAZRKY010000176.1:0-3567 GCA_045646585.1 Faecousia sp.
TCGTCCTGTGACCCAAGGAGTTGCCAAGCTGTATTGTCTTCCTAAGACCGCTTGGCCTCCGACTTCAAGGAAATTCCAGCTTTAGGTCATACCTATGCAAGCGAATTTACAACAGACGCAGAGGCTGCCTGTACGACAGAAGGAAGCAAGAAGTCGGATCGTAGCCATGTCGTTCTGTGAGCCAAGGAGTGGCCAAGCTGTATTGTCTTCCTAAGACCGCTTGGCCTCCGACTTCCTCCTGGCGGGCATCCCACTTTTTCGCCAGATGCTTACCCACAACGGTGGCAGATGCCAGCAAAAACGCCATAGGAATGAGCGACAGCAATGTAAGTACAGGATTCATAGCCCACATCTTGCTCACAGCCATAATGCCCAGCATCAATGCGTCAAAAAACATCATAACGCCCCAGCCGAAGCATTCCTGCACCGTATCCAGGTCGTTGGTGAAAAAGCTCATCAAATCGCCCACCTTATTGACCTGATAATACTCCCGGCTCAGCTCCTGGGCGTGGCGGAACATACGGTTGCGCAGATCCTCCTCCAGCCGCACCGCGCTGCCGAAAAAGCAGACGCGCCACAAAAAACGGCCAACGATAATGCACAGGATCACCCGCACCATAGGCATACAGATAACATCCAGCACGAAATCCATATTAAACGCCTGCTCTACGCCATCCAGCACCACAAAGCCTTCGTTCATACCGTTAATCAGCATACCGTAAAGGGCCGGAATTTCCAGCTGCAAAAAGTCCACAGCCGCTAACGCCAGCAAGCCCAGCAGCAGCATCGGGGCATAGCGCAGATAATATCGGTTAATATGTTTACCAAATATCATCGCATTTCCCTCCCATAATAAAACATTAGACCTATTATAGCTTTTTGCGCAGGAAAATGCAATATAAAATACGCCGGAATTGGCAATTCTAAGTAATACAATCTATCAGAAGAAATACAGAAAGGTGTTGCAAACATTTTGCTTATATGATATTATATTTATGTAAATAAGAATCCGCAGTCATATTTGCTGTAAGGGAGGTGTGCAAAATGGTCTTAACTACCTTTCAAAGACCGGTTTTGCGCGCCTTTTTGAGATTCTGAGAATAGTTCAAAAGTCGCACACAAGCCGGGATCGTACCTACGCTTGTGTGTTTTTTTCTTTTTGAAAAAATTTTTCGCAATAGGTGTCCAATTTTCGCTGTTTTATTTCGTTATAGATAGTAGAGGGGGTGGATAATGGAAAAAGTAGAAAGCAAGCAGGCAGTTGACAATGGCACAAAGGAGGATATAATATGAAACGCACATTTGCTTTATTGTTCGTCTTATTGTTGGTGCTTTCTCCGCAAATGGTATTTGCATCTGGAGAAGACACAAAGGTACAGCTTTCTTCTCTTAGTGAGGAAGAATGCAGACAATTTCTCTTGAATCAAGGCGTTACAATACCGAAAGAGTTGGAGAATATAAAGGTAAAAGAATTATTTGCTCAGATTGAGGCAGATCCATACAAGGAAATTCTTGTTAATTGGTCAGTTATAAGAAATTTCCACGACGCTATTTGTGCTGTGGTGATGGAGTATTATGGACTGCAAACCACTTCATCTGGGCAATTAACAACCCAAACAACAAGGAGTTTCCTAAGGTATAACGAAGTGGTGGATTGGGATCCAGAAACGATGGACGACTATAACTGCTATGGTTTTGCCATAGGGCGTATAAGTATATGTAATCCGGGTGATTTCTCCAACGGTACCTATGTGCATACCGACAGCATTGAAAACGTGGCGCGAGTAGTTAAAAACGATTTACAGGGGGAATTGGGATACAGTTGTGTAGTACAACAAGTCATCCGACCTGAATCCACAACGGGATGGGCAAATGTGATTGCACTTCGAAAAGATACGACAATGGATTTCGAGTACTACGGGGAACCGTATAATGATTTCCATTTTGCTAAACTAACATCCAACGGTTGGCTGCATAAGCCCGGACTAACTGCGGTGCTGAAGTTCAATACGGCACCGACCAATTCTGATGATTGGTATGCAGAAGGATATAACGGAACGTATATTTTAACTAATGACACATATGACAGTAATATCATCTATTTTTCCTATAAAAGAAATCATACTATAACAACCAGATATGCAGGAGAGCATTATCACAGCGGAGCTTCCCATTGGTTCCTTTATGAGGATGTGTGTACTGATTGCGGATGTGCAATCAGCACAGATTGGATTGGACAGCCTTGCAGCGGTCCACCTTGCTCGTTCGGAATTTTGCGTCGGGAAATGACTGAAATGGTCCAATCTTAATACATTAGGAGAGGAAGAATGTTTATGAAACAAAAAAAACTGCTATGCTTACTCATTGTTTTCGTAGTCGTGTTGGGAATTGTTGGACTTGCCGGGTTATTGCGGGAAGAAACGCCCCAAACACTGTCCGAATTAAGCGCGGAAGAGCTGTTTGCTTTCTTTTCTGACCGGGGCATAACATTTCCGGAGGGTATACCCCAAGATATAAATGCATTTGTGGCGTATATTGAAAAACACCCGGATGGCAATCCTGACGGTACTGAGACTTTAGTAGGATGGAGAGAGATAATTGATGTACTTGACGAAGCGCGGAACGCAGTAAACGAATACTACGGAATCAATATTGAAAAATGACAAAGGAGGACGGTGAAATGAAAGCTTTTATTATAAAGCACAAAAAGATTTTACTATGCTTACTGATTGTTTTGCTGTTGGGTGTAACGGTTTACACGGTGTGCTGCTTTAACGGATGGGGAGTCCAAATGTCCGATATGCCTGCGCCTTACTTATGGATATATCTGAGAACAAACGGTTTTCCGGATATGTCCTATGCTTCGATTAGCGGTGTCAGGAGCAGCATAGCGCAATTGGAAGAAGGTATAAATAACTATGGTGTGGTGAATATTCCGGCGATAAGTTATACAGAGGCAGCCAAAGGCTGGGCAAAACTTGCCGAGGTAGTGGCAAGCTATTACGGCTTGGAGTACACAAATCCGTTTAACGATTAAGTGCGAGGAAATAAATAAAACGGCAGGCACGAAAGTGCCTGCCTTTTCTATAAAGTTCTCAATTCCGGCGTGTTTCTTCTCCATTTAATACCGCACGAACCAAGCGGTCTCCATCATACTGCAGCGTCAGCTCAAACCAAGGGGCATCCTCCCACAAAAGGCGGAGGAAAATCTTATCCCCTTCCCATTGGGGCAGATTGTCGATAAAATCTCGGCTGACCCATTCCAAGTTGCCCTCGTCGCATACTTTTATTTCGCCTGTAAATTTATCGGCGGTAAAAAGGTGCATATACTGGTCATTTTCCGGGTTTTCCGTCAAAAAGGTAACAATGCCCCGATAGCGGTACTGGGTAAGGGTCAGCCCCGTCTCCTCCATCGCTTCCCGCAGAAGGCACATTTCCGGCGTTTCCCCCGGCAAAAATTTGCCGCCGATGCCAATCCATTTGTCCTTATTGATATCCTTTTTCTTCTTCACCCGGTGGAAGTCGGATCGTAGCCATGTCGTTCTGTGAGCCAAGGAGGTGCAAAGC
>JAZRKY010000177.1:0-4793 GCA_045646585.1 Faecousia sp.
TATCATCGATCAGGCCGTAGTCGCCGTCGTGTCTGCGGTAAACAACTGCAAAGGATTCGCCATTGTCTATGTCGCGGAATGCAAAGAAATTATGCTCAAGCAAATTCATCTGGAGGACAGCTTCCTCCCGGGTCATAGGTTTGAAATAGAACTGTTTGATACGAACGATACGCAGGTCATCTTCTTTTTCATCGGGAGTGAACGAGGTTTCTTCTGCTGTTCGGGTGAAGGCATCCTGGCGGAGACGGCGGGATAGTCTTGTTTTATTCTTGCGGATTTGACCTTCGATGGTACCAACAGCGGCGTCGATGGAAGCGAACATATCGGATGTGCTCTCTCGGGCGCGGAACCAGGTGCCTGCACCGTGAACGGTGAGTTCTACATTGTTGCGGTTCTTCTCAACAGAAAATACGATAAGTGCTTCCGCATCCTCCTCAAAAAACCGTGCCAATTTCATTACTTTCTTCTCTGCATACGCATGCACATTTTGGGGAAGCTTTACTTTTTTCTCACTAAATTGAAATTTCATATGCGGTCGCTCCTTTCGTATCACCGGTCATCCGGTGTACTACTACTATACCGCGATTTTTGAAAATCGACAAGGGGGTTAGCCCTCATTTTCTTCTTTTTCAGCCAAAATTTCTGCAATAACCGTGTTATAGACCCGCTCCGCCTTATGTTCGAACAAATCTGCCAGCCGAAAGGCCTGCCGGCGGGAAGGTGCCATCAGCTCCAAATTCATCAAATTTCCCGTTTCATCGTCCAAGGTCATCATAACGGTAAAGCTTTCGTCCTCTCTGGGTAAAATGCGGGTTTTCACAAAGCTGCTGCGCCGAAGCTGACGGTTAAAGCGCATAATCGCATTCTCTGCCCGCTGCTTTACGGTAAAAGCAACAGAATCCTCCGTCAGCGTACCGTCCTGGCGACCCTTTTCCGTAATGATGTACTTACCCTCCGTTTCAGTCAAATGCCCGGACTCCACCATTTCCGGAAGCGCGGTACAAACATCAAAATAACTCAAGCACTCATCCTGATAGCAAACCTCATAGATTTCCTGGCAGGTCATAGGGTAATCCGCCCTTGCCGTTACATACAGGATCAGCACCTTTACATCCATCATATCGTGGATAAAGCCAAGTCTTTGCACAAAAATCACCTCATGGGTTTTATTATATCGTATCTGTGCAAAAAATCAAGCACCTCTACCCTTTCTGCCACATAATGTGGGTTGAAAGGGTGATCTTATGAAACAGCTTGCCATTTATTGCCCCGTACGAAACAGCGCATTGGACTATGCCATAAAAAACCTGCCTATTTCCCCTTCCCCAAGCGACCTTGTAACCCACCTGCTGTTGCCCGTTCCCTCTTTTAGCGCCGATGGCGTTATAAAGGGCGGCGGTGATTTGAACGCGATTCTCTCTGCCCTGCCCCGGGATATTACCGTCATTGGCGGCAATCTCAACCACCTCGTATTATCCGGCTACAAAACCGTTGACCTTTTGCAGGATGCCATCTATGTTTCAGAAAATGCGGACATTACCGCCAGATGCGCCTTGCGGCTTTTAATGTCCTGCCTGCCCTATACATTAAAAAACTGCCCCATACTCCTCATCGGCTGGGGGCGGATTGGCAAATGTCTGGCGCGGCTGCTTAGAGCCAACGATGCCACCGTTACCGTCTATGCCCGAAAAGAAACAGACCGGGCGATGCTGAACGCATTGGGCTATTACACCCAAGACACCCTTGACCCTACCGGCTTTCGGGTTGTCATCAACACTGCCCCGGCAGCTGTCCTTCCCCAATGCCCTTCCGGCATTTTCAAAATGGAATTATCCTCCGTGATGGGGATAGCCGGCGAGGATGTGCTTTGGGCGAGAGGACTGCCTGCCATTTACGCCCCGGAAAGCTCAGGAAAGCTCATTGCCGATACCATTATCCGTCTTGTAAAAAAGGAGGAACCTTTATGACCGTAGGCTTTGCCCTCTGCGGGTCCTTTTGTACCTATAAAGCCGTTTTCCCCATTATGGAAGAGCTATCTGAAAAATATGACCTAATTCCCATATTTTCTTTCACCTCCGCAAGCACCGACAGCCGGTTTGGCGCAGCAAAAGAACACATAGCCCGGGCAGAAGCCATCTGCGGTCGCCCCGTTCTTTCCACAATAGCCGCAGTAGAGCCCTTCGGCCCTAAAAAGACGCTGGACGCCTTAATTATCGCCCCCTGCACCGGCAACACCCTGGCAAAGCTATCCCACAGTATTGCCGATACGCCGGTAACGATGGCAGCCAAAAGCCATCTGCGAAACGGACGGCCGGTGGTTGTTGCCGTGTCCACCAACGATGCTCTCTCCGGCGCGGCAGAAAACATCGGCAGGCTGCTTGCCAAAAAGAATTATTACTTTGTTCCCTTCGGGCAAGACGACCCCGCCGAAAAACCCACCAGTATGGTAGCAGATTTTTCAAAAATTCCCGACACACTCTCTCTTGCCTTAGAGGGACGGCAGCTGCAACCCCTATTATTATAATGAGAAAGGTGGAGCAGACCTCTGCTCCACCTTTCTTTATTCACCTTTAATCGCTGCAATCAGAAATTTTGCAATATCTGTATTGTCAACGGTCTTGCCGTTAAAATACTCCGTACCCTTGCCTACGCCAAAGACCCGCACAGGGGTGGCGGTATGCTCGGTAACGGTGAGAAAATCGTTCAGCTTTTCCTCCCCGGTAACAGGCAGCTGTACGCCGCCAGTTTCGTGGTCAGATGTGATAATCAATAAGGTATCCGGGTTCTTTTCCATAAATTTAAGAACAGCCGCCACCGTACGGTCCAGAGTTACCACGCTGCTCAGCTTCCCCCGCATAAGTCCGTTATGACCGTATTTATCTGTGCCTGCGCTCTCGATAATTAGGAAAAAACCGTTGTCATTTTGCAATCGCTCCATAGCAATTTCCGCGCACTGGGCAAGATTATCAGAAGGCTCCGTAGAATATCCGTTCAAAAAGCCCCAGAACGGCTTTTCACCCTCGGGATCGCTTTTCAGCACCTCCGCAAAAGAGGAAAAATCCTTAGCCAGCAGATATGTATTGTCCAACAGCTCCCTGCACTGGGTGTCCGCAATCGCGGCAGTGCTGTATTTCTTGCTCATAAGCACATCGGGCTTAAACTTAATCATTGCGCAGACCAGCTCCGCCCGGTTATCCCGGGAAATATTATGGTTTACAAAGGCATTGGGGGTAGCGCCTGTAACTTCCTCGTCTGTAATAATGCCAATCTTTTTTCCGTATTCCCGGGCAATTTCTGCCATTGTTTTCAGGTCATTTCCGTCAGTGTCTTTACCGATATAACCGTTATTGGTCTTTACGCCTGTGGAAAGGGCAGTGGCGGATGCGGCAGAATCGGTAACCTCCGCATCGGCAGAATGGGTTGTGGATAGTCCGTAATTTTTTATTTGATTCAGCACAAGTCCAAAATCATAAACACCCTCTGCATACTGCTGGGCAAGGGTAATGTCGTTAGGACCCATACCGTCGCCTATGATAACAATAATATTCTTGGGCGCAGCAAACTCACTGCCGAGAATACTCTGCACCTGCTCCAGGGTGATGCCATTATGCGTGGATGGCTGTTTGGTTGCGCTGTAAACAAAGACACCTATCACCAGCGCCAACACCAGTATTATGGGCAAAAGCACTTTATAAAGCTTCTTCATATGCACACACTCCTAAAGTAGATTTTCAGCTTAATTTCAATATACCACAACTATCAAGAAAATGCACGTTTTACTTTTCGCCTTTCCTGTGCTATGATAAGTTGAGAGGCGGTGAACATTTATGAAACTCTGCGACTTGCATACCCACTGTGTATTTTCTGACGGAACCTATACCCCCACCCAGTTGGTGGAGGAAGCCGAAAGCATCGGTCTTTCTGCTATTGCGCTTTGCGACCATAATACGGTAGACGGTCTGCCGGAATTTTTAGCCGCCGCCAAAAACCGAAATATCGAGGCGATTCCCGGCGCAGAATTTTCCGTAGATTATGAGGGTACAGAACTGCACCTGCTGGCTCTGCTTATTGCGCCAGCCCATTTTTCTGCTATTTCTGATTTGATGGCAGATTATCAAAAGCGAAAAGAACAAAGTAATTCAGACCTCATTTGCGCCCTGAACGATGCAGGGTATTCTATCCGTTTTGAGGACATCCGCGCTTCCACCCCCAACGGAAAATTTAATCGCGCCCATATTGCCGCAGAACTGACCAAAAAAGGCTATACAAAATCCATTAAAGAGGCCTTTTCCACCCTTCTCTCCCCGAAACACGGCTATTATACAGAGCCCCCGCGACCGACCGTGTGGGAAATGCTATCCTTTATCAAATCCATCGGCGCTGTGCCGGTGCTTGCCCACCCTTTTCTGAATTTGAGTGAGGACAGGCTGCTTATTTTCCTCCCCGAAGCAAAAAAGCAAGGTCTTGTGGGTATGGAGTGCTACTACCCTCTCTACGACGAAGCCACCACCGAAAAATCCTTGACGCTTGCAGAGCGCTTTAGTCTGCTCCCCAGCGGCGGCAGCGACTTCCACGGCAGCAACAAGCCGGACATCTCCCTTGGCACCGGCAAGGGTAGCCTGCAAATCCCCCTCACCTGGTTAGAAAAACTAAAAAAAGGAACCCCCCGGTAAAACCGGGGGTTCTTCATATGCGGGCATAGCCCTATGTTCCTCGCGTAACACGTAAACGCGTAATTCTTTCCTGCCAACCGCGAAATAGGTAGCTATCGACTCACACAACTCTTTCTATCC
>JAZRKY010000178.1:0-9940 GCA_045646585.1 Faecousia sp.
AGATAATAAAGAATAAAATGCAAAGCGGCAGAAATAAGGGCAAAAAGCATATAGGCCCACTCCTGAGAGAAAGGAAGCTGGACACCAAGGACCGGCAAAAGCAAGTCGCCGTAGGAGATGGCGGTGGCTAAAAGCATTAAAAGGTAATACCACCAAAGCTGCAAATCCAGCTTAAAAAGACGGACACGGTTGCCGTGCATGAAAGATGTACTTTCCTGTAGAGCCTGAAAGGCGCCGGGCTTTTCGCTGTCTAAAAGGGCATAATCGCTCATTCGGTAATGGTAAAAAAGCGGAACGGTCAAAATGCCTGCAAACAAAAGGCAAAAACCGTATTGCAGCGCCAAGTCCCAAAAACCAAGCCGCGCGTTTATTTCCGCTATCAGCACATCAACCGTAACCTGACTGAAGGCAGGGTCTTTGCTGATTTCTTCAATTACTTTTGCTACATTGCTTGATAACGGCAGCACCGAGTAAAGCAGTGAGCCTAAAAGCAAACCAAGAAAAAGCTTGGTGAAATATCGGATTGTCCGAAGCAGCATAAGCCGAAGGGCAGCGCCCCAGCGGCGAAAGCCCTCAAACAGATGCTGGGGGTGTGCTGCTGCGCCACGGCTTACTTGTATGGCGATATAAAAAAGTCCTAACTGCCAAAAGGGAAGCAAAATGCGGATTGCGCTGCTCAAAACGGTCTGAATGGTCTCAAGCACACTGCGCATTCCAATGCCCGAAAGACCGCCGGTATTGGCAAGCTGTCCGTCTAAGAAAAGATTGATGGCTGAAATCAAAATGGGCAGCGCCAGCGCCGGCAGGGCGTGCAGAAGGAGAGTCTTGCGGTTTTGCGGAGCATTTTTGTTCCAAGCTGCATTTGCCTGTTGGTAAATAGGCGAAAAGGATTCCAAAAGCATAGCAAACTCCTTAGTAAAACATATTAACTTATATTCTACGGCACAATGGCAGAAATAGCAAATAAATTTTTTGTGAATGGCTGAAAAATGCGTTGGATGTGGGACTTTTCTTGACTTTTTTATAGGGGGGGTAGTATAATAAAAAGGTGAAAAGACAAAAAGGAGTGTTTCTTATGAAATATCATATGTCCATCGCAGGCCTTGAAAGAGACTTGCCTATCTGCAAAATCAGTGATAATTTGGCTATCGGCGCTTTTGTTATTTTTGGTGACCAGGAGCTGACAGTGGCTTGCGCCCGTGAGCTTCTGAAAAAAGCCCCGGAGTATGACTATATGATTGCCCCCGAAGCAAAGGGCATCCCGCTGGTTCACGAAATGGCTCGCCAGTCCGGCGCAAAGCAATATTTCCTTGCCCGGAAAGCGCCGAAGCTGTATATGCGGGATGTGTTTTCTGCAACAGTTCGCTCTATCACAACTGCCAAGGAGCAGACGCTGTACCTGGACAAAGCAGACGCCGAGCAGATGAAGGGCAAGCGCATTTTGATTATTGACGATGTGATTTCCTCTGGCGAGAGCCTCCACGCGCTGGAAAACCTTGTAGAGAAAGCCGGCGGTCAGATTGTAGGTCGTATGGCGATTTTGGTGGAGGGCGAAGCCCAGTATAGGGCAGATTTGACCTACCTTGAAAAATTGCCCCTGTTCCATCCTGACGGAACAGTTATTGCCTAACCCCCAAAGGAGACGGGAAATGAACGGAAACTATGTAACCGTCGACTTGGATGCCATTTGTCATAACCTCCAGGCGGTGGCAGATCGTTCCGGTGTGCCGGTCTGCGGTGTCATTAAGACCGATGCCTATGGACACGGTGCGGTGGTTGTGGGCAAAGCAATCGCGCCCTACTGCTGTATGTTTGGTGTTTCCTGTGTAGAAGAAGCGCTGGAGCTGCAAAAGGCGGGAATTACTGTGCCGATTTTGATTCTTAGCCGGGCAGATCGGGCGGACTACCCAATTTTGGTGGAAAGGGGCATTCGTCCCGCTGTGTTTTCTTGGGAGGACGGCTTAGCACTGTCTCAAGAGGCGCAAAAGCAGGGGGTTACAGCGCCGTTCCACTTTGTGGTGGATACAGGTATGCATCGGATTGGCTTTCCGGCAAATGAAGAATCTGGGGCATTATGTGAGAAAATTGCTGCGTTGCCGGGTCTGGAGGCAGAAGGAATCTTCAGCCATTTTGCCACGGCAGACGAGGCAGACCTGTCCCGAACGGAGTGTCAGCAGGCAAAATTTGATACCTTTTGCGAGGAGCTTAAAAAGCGCGGTGTCTGTGTAAAATATCGGCATCTTAGCAATTCGGCAGGCTCTGTTCGTCTGAATAAGCATTACGATATGGTTCGCGTCGGTATTGTGCTTTACGGACATACACCCAATGAGGAAATGGATATATCCTATATGGATATCCGCCCTGCCCTGAGCTGGTACAGCAAAATTTCTTATATAAAGCAGCTGGAGGCCGGCTGTGAGGTTAGCTATGGCGGCACATTTACCACCTCAAAACCTACGGTTGTGGCAACATTGCCGGTAGGCTACGGACACGGCTATCCCCGCTGCCTGAGTAACCGCTATTATGTGCTGATTAAGGGCAAACGGGCGCCCATTCTCGGCCGGGTCTGTATGGATCAGATGATGGTGGATGTAACAGACATCCCGGATGTAACCGAAGCGGATATTGCAGTGCTTGTGGGTAAAAGCGGGCAGGAAGAGATTACTGTAGAGGATATCTCCCGGCAGGCAGGAAGCTTTAATTATGAGTTTTTGTGCGGCGTTGCCCGCCGCGTTCCCAGATTGTATTACCGCGACGGCGAACTGGTGGAAAAACGGAATTATTTGCTGGATTAACGATGAAAACGCCCACCGTTTATGCGGTGGGCGTTTCCAAAAGGGAATAAAAAGAAGAGAGATAGAAAAAGAAAAGCTTATGTTTGGCGGAAGGTATTTCCCTTCCGATGGCTACAGTATATAATAAGCGGCAGCGCGGTTGTTTAAGGAACTGCAAATAAAAAGAAACAAATTTGTGAACAAACCGGGGGATTTGCGGTTATCCTCTTGATTAAGATGGGAAAAATGCTATAATCAAAGAAAAAAAGAGGCGTTAAAATGAATGATTTTTTTGAAAACTTATTAAAGGGAATCGGCGAGTATGCGTTAGGCAGGTTTTTTCCGGCAATCGTTTTACTGTTGGTTGGTCTGACAATTATTAAGATCATACTGCGGATTGTAAAGCTAATGCTGAAGAAAAGCCGCTTGGATCAGGCGGCGCACAGCCTTATTCGGTCTGTTGTAAGGGTTATACTGCTTGTTCTTTTGGGTCTTATTGTGGCATCCAGCCTGGGCGTGGACGTAACCGGCATTGTGGCTTTGGCATCGGTTTTAACATTGGCGATTTCTTTGTCTGTGCAGGATCTTTTGAGCAATGTGTTCGGCGGCTTTACCCTGCTGTACACCCATCCCTTTACTGCGGGAGATTTTGTGGAGATTGCCGGTCAAACCGGCTCCATCAAGGAAATCGGTCTTGCTTATACCAAACTGAATACAGCTGATAATAAGCTGGTTTCCATTCCCAACAGCGCCGTTGTTTCTGCCGAGATTATCAATTATACGGCAAACGGCACCCGTCGGGCAGAACTGAAGGTAACGGCATCCTACGATGCGCCGGTGGAGGATGTTTTGGCAGCCCTTTGGGAAGCGGCAAATTTGGAAACGGTGGAAAAAACGCCGGAAATCTTTGTGGCGGTTAATAGCTACGGCGATCACGGTATTGAATATGTTTTGCGTTTTTGGAGCAAAAATGCGAATTACGGAAACAACTATTTTGGTGTAAATAAGAGGATTAAGGAAATTTTTGATGCCCGGGGCATCCAAATGACTTACCCGCACCTCAATGTCCATTTAGATAAATAAAATGTATAATCTCTTTTTGCCGGGATAAGCTATTAGCGGACAAAAAGAAGCCGAAAAGTTATAACTGCGACGGCGGTATATCTTTAGAAGCGGAAATTTGTCAAGTGTATCGCCGGCAAGATGCGAAACAGGAGAAAACGAAAGTTTTTTCCTGTACATAGAAAGGAAGAAACCTATGGCCAAAAGGGGAGACCCTATCGGTGTATTTGACTCCGGCGTAGGAGGAATCAGCGTTTTGCGCGCCTTGGTACATAAAATGCCCGGGGAAAACTATTTATATTACGGCGACTCTGCCAACGCGCCCTACGGTACCCGCACCCCCGAGGAGGTAACGCGCCTTGCCTGCGCGGTGGCGGATAAACTGGTAACCCTGGGGGTAAAGGCGTTGGTGGTGGCTTGCAACACCAGTACGGCGGTTGCGATGGAAGAACTGAAAAAGAACCACCCGGACCTGACCATTGTGGGCATTGAGCCGTCGGTTGGCTTGGCGGCGGCTTCTTTCCCCACCGGGCGCATTGGTGTACTGGCAACCCCTGCAACCATTGCCGGACGGCGGTTTATGTATCAGGCAGAGCCCTATCCCAATGCCAAAATTGATTTGATTCCTGCGCCCAACCTTGTGGAAATCGTAGAGGCAGGCAAATATGATACCGAGGAAGCGGATGCCTATTTGCGCGCGCTGCTTGCTCCCTATATGGGAAAGCTGGATGCCTTGGTGCTGGGCTGCACCCATTATCCTTTTGTGGGAAATGCACTTCGCCGGGTGTTAGGCGATAAAGTTGCCTTTTTTGACGGAAGCAGCATAACAGCGGCAGAAACCTATGAAAAGCTGCTGGAAAAAGACCTTTTGAACGAGACCGGCGGCAATATCCAAATCCAAAACAGCTCCGCAGATAAAAACCTTCTGGAACTGTCTGTGAAGCTTTTAGGAAAGTAAGAAAAGCCTCACCACAGGTGAGGCTTTTTGCAAAGGATGAGAAATATGATTGATTTTTTGCCTTTTGATATAGAAAAAAAGACAGATTATGACACCTATCTTATGTCCGGCGGCAATCGGGGCTGTGAATACAGCTTTGCCAATCTCTGTTTGTGGGGCAGACAGAAAGCTGCATTTTTAGAAAATCAGCTGGTGTTTTTCTCTCAGTTTAACAGAAAGAGCGTCTATCTCTACCCGGTAGGACCGGGGGATAGAAAAAAAGCCATTGATGCCATTATCTCAGATGCCGCCCAGCGGGGAATCCCTTGCCGGCTTACGGGACTTTTGCCGGAGGATGTGGAAACGGTGGAGCGCCTTTATCCCGGTCGTTTTCGCTTCCATCCCGATAGGGACAGCTACGACTATGTTTATGACATTAACGGCTTGGCAGACCTGCGGGGAAAGAAATATCAGAAAAAGAGAAATCACTTAAACCGCTTTTTTACCCAGTACACCGATTGTCGGGCAGAGCCTGTTTCCGGGGATAATGAAGCCGCCGTTCGGCAAATGGTGGATAAGTGGTATGCCCTGCGGGAGCAGGAAGACCCGGCAGCAGACTACCATATGGAAAAAGCGGCTATTTACAGGGCGCTCGATAACCGCAAGGCTCTGCAGATGGAGGGCTTTTGCCTGTTTGTGGGCGGAGAGTGCGTGGCTATGAGTATGGCATCTGCTCTATCAGAAACAGTGTTTGATGTCCATTTTGAAAAAGCGCTGGAAAAAACAGAGGGCGCATATACGGCGATCAATTACTTTTTCGCCCGCTACTTGCGGGAAAAATATGGGGCAGTGAAATATCTGAACCGGGAGGACGATATGGGGCTGCCGGGGCTTCGCCACGCAAAGCTCTCCTACAAGCCGGATTATATGGTGGAAAAAAGCTGGGCTTGCCTGTTGGAGGGTTGCTATGATTATTGAAAATCCCCAAATAGGCGATATTCCTGCTCTGCGGGCGTTGTGGAAAGAGGCTTTTTCTGATACGGATGCTTTTTTGGATAGCTTTTTCTCTCTGGCCTTTGCACCGGAAAGAGCCTTGGTAGCCCGTGAGAGCGAGAAAGTTCTATCTGCCCTTTATTGGCTGAATTGCACCTGGGAAGAAAAGACAGTTGCCTATGTTTACGCCGTTGCCACCGATAAAAAGCACCGGGGCAAGGGGCTTTGCAAGGCTTTGATGGCGCAGCTGCACAGCCGCGTGGATAGAGCCGTCCTTGTGCCGGCCGACGAGGGCTTGCGGGGGTTTTACGGTGGCTTGGGATACCGAAATTTTGGCGGTATGGAAGAAATATTGTGTTATCCCGGTGAAACGGCTGTTGCGGTAGAAAAACTGACAGCCAAAAGCTATGCGGAAAAAAGAAAAGCGTTACTGCCTGCCGGCGGCGTTTTACAAGAGGGAGAATTTTTGCCTCTTTTGGAAGAAATGCTCACATTTTACGGCGGTGATGGCTGGCTGCTTGCGGCAACTGCACAGGAGGGGAAGCTCTTTGGCGCAGAGTATTTGGGAGACAAAGCATTACTTCCCGGAATCTTGAGGAGCTTAGGTTTTTGGGAAGGGAAGATTCGCTGTCCGGGAGATACACCCTTTGCGATGTATTGGGACGCATATGGGCAAAATTCCCTGCCCGAATATTTTGCTTTTGCGCTGGACTAAAAAGGGCAAAAACGGTATAATAAATGGGAATAAACCACATTTAGGAGAGAATAACTTTGAAATACGAAAGAATCCGGCAACAGCTTACGGCCATCATTGGTATCGTGTTGCTGATAAGCATACTGCTGGGCGTAGGCTGGGGAATGAATGCGCTTCTTCTCCCTCAGGAAACGGTACCGGCAGAGACCACAGAGCCCACCCAAGCGCCGACAGACCCCCCGGAGCCTACTGTGCCTGCCCTTTCTATCCCGGAGATAGAGCTGACGGCTCGCCATAGCTTTATCTACATACCGGAAACCGGTCAGTTTTTGATGCTCAAGGGCGAGGAGGACGATAGAATTTATCCTGCCAGCCTGACAAAGCTCTTTTCTACCTATGTGGCGCTTTTATATATGGAGCCGGAGGAGGTAGTAAAGGTAGGCGATGAAGTCAATACCGTATCTGCCGATTCCTCTATTGCAGGACTCAGACCGGGGGACAAGCTGACGGTAAAGCAGCTTGTGGAAGCGATGCTGCTGCCCAGCGGCAACGATGCGGCGGTGGTGCTGGCTGTGGCCACAGGTAGGAAATTAGAAAACAATCCCCAGCTGCCTTATGCGGCGGCAAAAAACCGTTTTGTAGAAGAAATGAACCGTTTGGCGCAGACGTTTGCCCTTACCGGCACCCATTTTGTCAATCCTGACGGTTATCATAACGAAAATCATTACACGACCTGCCGGGATATGCAGAAAATCGGGCAAATGGCTCTTACCAATAAGACCATACGCCAGGCAATGGCGACCACAAAAGTGGTGGTGGATTTGCAATATGACTACCCGGGCGGTTGGAAAAATACCAATTTGCTGATTCAGCCCAATTCTGAGTACTATAACGAAGCAGCTATCGGTATGAAAACCGGCTATACCCGGGCGGCAGGCTACTGCTTGATGTCCGCATTCTATGTAGAGGGAAAGACCTTGATGGTGGGTGTATTTGGCTGCCCGGAAACGACAGATCGGTTTGCGGATGCCAATAAGGTGTATGATGCTTATGCGTCTACAACTTAAAAAGTTGGTATTTTCGTTGGCTTATCAATAAAAAACTCCGAAAGGACGAACCTTTCGGAGTTTTTTGATTAAATTACCGCTGGATACGGCCGGAGCCGTCGCCACCTGCTAATTTTTCCACTTCGGCAACAGTAACCATATTATAGTCGCCTTCGATGGAGTGCTTCAGCGCAGAAGCTGCTACAGCAAATTCAACCGCTGCCTGGGTGTTCTTGCCGGTGAGCAGGGAGTAGATCAGACCGCCGCCAAAGCTGTCGCCACCGCCAACACGGTCAATGATGTGCAGGTCGTACTTCTTGGAGAAGCAGTATCCGCCCGTTGCCACATTGTAAAGCATTGCGCTCCAGCCGTTATCAAAGGCGGAGTGGCTTTCCCGGAGGGTGATGGCAACCATTTCAAAGCCAAACTTGTCTGCCAACTGCTTAGCAACAGACTTGTAGCCCTCGTGGTTAAGACTGCCGCCGTAAATGTCGGTAGCTTCCGCTTCAATGCCGAATACATCCTTGGCGTCTTCTTCGTTGGAGATGCAGACATCTACATGCTGGCACAGCTCGGTCATAGCTTCGCGAGCCTCTGCGCGGGTCCAGAGCTTACCGCGGTAGTTTAAGTCGCAGGAAATCTTGATGCCGCGAGCTTTGGCTGCCTGACAGGCCTGCTTGCAGATTTCAACCAGCTGGCCACCCAGCGCGGGGGTGATGCCGGTAAAGTGGAACCACTCGGCACCCTCGAAAATGGCGTCCCAATCAAAATCGGAGGCAGATGCCTTGGCAATCGCAGAGTTTGCCCGGTCGTAAATGCAGACAGAGCCGCGCTGAGAGGCACCCTTCTCGTTAAAGTAGATGCCAACACGGTCGCCACCGCGGATAATCTTGGAGGTGTCCACACCGTAACGGCGCAGGGAGTTGACAGCCGCCTGACCGATAGCATGGGTGGGCAGCTTCGTAACATAAGCTACATCTAAGCCATAGTTAGCCAAAGATACGGCAACATTTGCTTCGCCACCGCCGAAGGTAAACTCCACGTGGTCGCACTGAACAAAGCGCTCGTAGTTATAGGGTTGCAGGCGGAGCATCAGCTCGCCGAAAGTAATAATTTTAGCCATATAATATTTCTCCTGTAAAGTCGTTAGCCGAAAGCGGCCTGGCGGGCCTCGGCGCAAAGGGCGGTAATCTTTTCGAAATTACCTGCAGCAATGTCAGCCTTGGGGCATACCCAGCTGCCGCCAACGGCGTGGATAAAGGGAGAGTCGATGTATTCCCGGATATTGGCTGCGTTTACGCCGCCGGTAGGCAGGAACTTAATACCAACAAAGGGGGCAGCCAGATTCTTCATAGCGTTCAGACCGCCGTAAACATTAGCGGGGAAGAACTTGATGACCTTCAGACCGAATTTCAGCGCTGCGGTGATCTCGGTGGGTGTTACGCAGCCGGGGGTAACGGGAATGTTATTCTCTACACACCAGCCAACCACTTCGGCATCAAAGCCGGGGGAGACGATGAACTTAGCGCCCATCTCCACAGCCTTCTTGCACTGCTCCAAAGTCAGGATTGTGCCGGCGCCTACCAGCATATCGGGGCAGTTTTCGCTGACAGCGCGGATAGCATCGGGGGCAGCGGCGGTACGGAAGGTAATCTCCATAACATCAATGCCGCCGGCAACCATAGCGTTGGCGGTAGCAACAGCATCTTTCGCATCGTCAAGAACCACAACGGGCACAATACCTACCCGGGCAAATCTTTCAAGCACAGTCATTTTACATTCTCCTTACACGCCGGAGTAAGCAGCAAAGCCACAGTCAATAGGCAGAACTACGCCGGTGATAGCGGGAGCTGCCTTGTCGTCGGTCAGGAAGAACAGACCGCCCAGCAGCTCGGCAGAGTCAACAAAGCGACCCATAGGTGTGCCGTTCAGAATCTTAGCGGAACGGGCAGTGGGCGTGCCGTCCTCATTAAACAGCAGAGAGCGGTTCTGATTGGAAACCAGGAAACCGGGGGCAATGGCGTTGCAACGGATGCCGGTGCCTGCAAAGTGGGTAGCCAGCCACTGAGTGAAGTTGGAGATGCCTGCCTTTGCTGCGGAGTAAGCGGGAATCTTGGACAGAGGGATATAGGCATTCATAGAGGAGATGTTCAGGATGTTGCCGGACTTCTTAGCTACCATATCCTTAGCGAAGGTCTGAGTGGGGAGCAGTGTACCCTGGAAGTTCAGCTTAAACACAAAGTCAACGCCGTTGGGGTCCAGGTCAAAGAAGGACTTGCAGCCTTCCCAGGCTTCGTGCTGATACTCATTGTCGGTGGTGGCACGGGGGTTGTTGCCGCCGGCGCCGTTGACCAGGATGTCACAGGGACCCAGGTCGTTGAGGACCTGCTGATGGACTTCCTCCAGAGCGGCCAGCTCCAGAACATTGGCCTTG
>JAZRKY010000179.1:0-7401 GCA_045646585.1 Faecousia sp.
CTGGAAGCAAGGGAAATACAGGCAATTACAGCCAAACCGATTGCGATAATCTTAATGAACTGCTTGCCGGAGGACTTGCGACCTTTAGACTTGGAATAGTTGCCGGGAGACGCCCGGCGTTTACGATAATTACTCAATCATTTTTCACCTTCTTAAGTATTTTCATATATTCAAACGCTGCAGTCGTTCAAATATCAGCTATAGGAATGTCGGAGAGAGCATATTGTTTCTCCGTTTGATAGGGCTTTTCAAAGACAACAGGTGCGGCGTTCTCCAACATACTGCCAAAGATAGCAGCAAAATTTGTACGGCTTTCCTGTTTCTTCTTAAGACCGGGTATCTCATTTTTGAAAATTACACTTTCGCCGGTAGGTCTACCCCGGTCATCTATTTCCGAAAAGACCTCTACCTCATTTGTGGTTACAACGACATAAGATGTAATACGGCGGTATAACTGTTCAAGACTATCTATCATAGGATTAAAATCTTTACTAAATTTGTACCAAAAAGACAACGGAACAGTAGAAGTAATAACAATTATTTTTCCGTTAAAGACCTTATTAACAAAACGACTTCTTACAGAAGAAGCGGTATTGTTATCCAACGTCTTCAACAAGTCAGCAAATGGAAACGCATCATCACGCAGATCATCAAGAATAATCGCTTTCTGTCCCATATAGTCTTGAAAAACATCGTTGGAGCTGGAACTGATACAGTAGTCATAGCCCATCTTATCCAGTAGCTTCTTTGCGTAATAGGTTTTACCTGTACCACCTTTACCGTGGATGAACATTACTTCTATCTTTCGGTCAGGATTAAGTACCAGGCACTGACAGTGGAGTTTCCATAGCTTCTGCAGCTTGATATGCGCTGCGCCTTTTTCTGATATGGGTAGATTGTTTACATACTGGAGCTGCTGGGCGTAGGAGTATTTCTCAAAATCGCCTAACACTTTGTCATTCTCAATCTCTGCTAAGAAATCGAAGTTTGCTACGACCTCATCATAGGAGTATTGAAACTTGTTTTGTTGACTATCATTACCGTGGACTAAGTACTTGAGTACATCTACCGGCTTTCCTTTGACGCGTTCCACGCAGCTTTCCTGTAGACCGAACCATTTAGCTATATCGGTATGCGCGATGCCGGAGCGACCGAAATTGAGATAAATGTGGAAATGCGGACTTGTGTCCGGGTCTTTGTCGTGTAGAATATATGCGTATTTCTTAATTACCTTATGCTCCCGGAGTATATCACCGACTTTTCCGTTGATAAATTCCGGCTGCGACACGACCTCGCAGTGCTTTAGGTACATTGGTTTCTTCTCAGCCATAGGCTTTAAGGAAGGGCAATATTGCCCATATTGTTCTGATTGTTAATGAATTTCATATTTTACCCCGTGAAATCATTTGTGAATTTTTCTGTTGACTTTCTAATTAAAAGAGATTATACTTGCAATGTAGCCCGGTGCTTTGCACCAAATGCGAGAAGATAATGCTTCTTGTGGGGGCTACATTTTTTTGTCCTTATTTGGATATTTCCACGATAATGCATGAGCCTCAAAGGCATTCTTCTCATCGTGGCGTACCCGTTTGGCAATATACATAGGCTCTTTGTCTCGTTTATCCGGATTAGGATAGACTCTTTCATTATTTCTTTTTCCGTCTTTTGAAGAATGCATAACCTTTCGATATTTGTATTCCTTGGGAGAATGCTCACCAACTATAAGAGCTGGATGACCAGACCTTTTGTAATATCTAAAATGCGGGTATGTTTCTCTTCTAACCGAATAAGACCGATTTTTCTTGCGTGCTATAATATTCACTCCTTGATTTTGAGATTTTTTGCCCGGAAGTTGCCCATTATTGCCCATTTTGCCCACCCCGCTTGGACAAGCCCGGCGGGGTGGGAGCTTTATGTGCTTATTTTCTTGTAATTACGGGGCTTTTTGCCCCTTTTTGACCGTTGTTAGTTATGCTCTTTTAGACCGGAATTGCCCACTTTGCCCGCTTTTTAATTTTTGGGAAAATTATCCACAGAAAAAGTGCAGTTACAAATTGTGCAGACCTCTTCAAGAGAGGCCTGCACATCAATAGGTGTTCCGTCTTCAAGTTCAATCCGGACATATTTACCGTACTGGTATGCGCGGAATATCGTATCTAATTTGATAACTTGCGGTCCGTATTTAGTTTGAAAGACAACAAACATAGGCTTATTCCTTTTCAGGGAGGGGAGCTGCAAAGGAAGTCATAATACCTTTGCGAACAATGAAGCCCTTATCGTCTTCACCATTCTTTTTCTTGAAGTACTTGGGTTCAATGGGAATTAGCTCGGAGCCACATTTCAAATAGAAATTTGTGAACGGCTTATCCTTGCCCTCCTTGTCATTGTAAGTTCCTTTTTCTACATACAGTTTTACTTCCATAGTAAATCCTTTCCGGCTATGCGCCATTTAATTTATTTCTAAGGCTATACGCCATTAGATCCTCGGGGTGGCTGCGGCGCACCAGACGCCGCAGCCGGTTGCAGCAGGTAGGAATTCCTGCTGCAGAGGTGATAGAAAGCATTGGTGTGAAGATCAGCTTTCAAAAATAATATAAAACTGTACAGTTTTGTGAAAAAATGAAAATTGTAGTTGACAAAAAATGTGATAAGATGTTATATTTGATGTTATAAACATAAAAAGATAACATGGGAGCGAGACGATGCTGAACATTCGACAGGAACGGATTAAGGAATATGTAGAAAAGAATAATGTTGCTACCATCCGGGAGCTGCAGGCACTTTTGCCGGAGGTTTCGCTTATGACCATCCACCGGGATTTGGATGCGCTGGAAAGCAGGGGCGTGCTGGTAAAATTCCGGGGTGGGGTAAAGTCTGTGCGCCATGCCAGCGACCCGGAATTTAATGTGCGCATGCGGGAAAATAATGCAGGCAAGAGAACGATTGCGGAAAAGGCTATGTCTCTTTTGCAGCCCCATACCTCTGTATTTCTGGATGCCAGCACTACCAATTTGATGCTGGCGCGGAATTTGCCGGATATAAATTTGAATATTATTACCACCGGTCCCAGCATTGCCATCGAGCTTTGCCGTCTGCACAATCCTGTAGTTACTTTGTGCTGTGGACTCATCAATCGCAAGAACTTGGCGGTTTCCGGCCAAAATACCCTTCAAATGCTGGAAAAAATGAACATTGATATGGCATTTATTGGCGTGTCCGGCTGTAGCGTGGATGCAGGCTTTACCTGCGGTACAGAGGCGGATATGCTGGTAAAGCAGCTGGCAATCCAAAAGGCGCACACCAGTGTGCTGATGTGCGGCAGCGATAAATTTAACTGCCTGATGCCCTATACCTTTGCAAAGCTGACAGATGTGGATTATGTGGTTACGGAGGGAAATGTTTCCGATGCCTTCCGCTCTGCCGCAGAAAAAGAAGGGGTAAAATTGTTATGATAGAGAAAGCCGCCCACACGGGCGGCTTTTGCTACGTATGGGAGAGGGAAGCGGATAGAAAAATCCTGGTAAATATGCACTTTTTCAGAAATATTGGTTGACTGGATTGTTATGATGTGTTACAATTAACAAGCTATAACAAAAACTATGACCACAAGGAGGAACTATTTTGGCAAATGCAGTAATTATGCCCAAAGCGGGCATCACCGTCGAGAGCTGTATCATCGGCGAGTGGGTGAAAAAGGTCGGCGATCCCGTTAAGATCGGCGATGTTCTGTTTACCTACGAGACGGACAAGGCAAGTTTTGAATGTGAATCCACCGCAGAAGGCACACTTCTGGAAATCTTCTTTGAAGAAGGCGACGAAGTACCGTGTCTTGTGAATGTCTGCGGTATCGGCGCTCCCGGCGAGGATTGCTCCGCGCTGAAGGGCGGCTCTTCCGCGCCTGCTGAGGCTGCTCCCGCTGCCGTTGCCCCCGCAGCCGCTGCTGCTCCTGCCGCAGTTGCCTGCAACACCAAGGCAAGCGCTGTAATTATGCCCAAGGCCGGCATCACCGTGGAGAGCTGCATTATCGGCGAGTGGGTGAAGAAGATTGGCGACCAGGTTAAGATTGGCGACATCCTGTTTACCTATGAAACCGATAAGGCTTCCTTTGAGTGCGAGTCCACTGCCGAAGGCGAGCTGCTGGCGATCTTCTTTGAAGAGGGCGACGAAGTTCCCTGTATGGAAAATGTTTGCGCTGTTGGTCCTCACGGTGAGCCTACCGATTGCCTGAAGCCCGGCGCTGCACCTATGGAAGTTGCTGCTCCCGTAGAGGCTGCTCCCGCTGCTGTAGAGGCTGCTCCCGCTGCCGTTGCCGCTCCTGTAGCTGTCGGCAATGCAGCGCCCATCTCTCCCAGAGCTGCAAAGCTGGCTGAGAGCGCAGGTGTGAATGCTTCTATGGCTACCGGCACCGGTCCTAACGGCCGTATCATCGAGCGGGATATCCGCAAGCTGATGGAGAATCCTGCCGCTTACGCCGTAGCTGCTGCTCCCGCCACTGTGGCTGCTGCTCCCGCTGTGGAAGAGTATAAGGATGTGAAGTTCAGCGGTATCCGTCGTGCAATCAGCAAGTCTATGACTACATCGCTGAGCACCATGGCGCAGCTGACCCACAATACATCTTTCGATGCTACCGCAATCCTGAATTACCGCAAGCAGCTCAAAGCTGCCGGTGGCGAGTACGCTGGCATCACCCTGGGCGATATCGTTCTTTATGCTGTTTCCCGCACACTTCTCAACCACCCCGACCTGAACGCCAATATGCTCGATGACAATTCCATCCGCATTTTCAACCACGTAAATCTGGGCGTTGCTGTTGACACGCCTCGGGGTCTTATGGTTCCCACCATCTTCCACGCAGATGAGATGAGCCTGCTGGAGATTTCTCAGGCTGTAAAGCAGCTGGCTGCGGAGTGCCGCGACGGCGCAATCAGCCCCGACAAGCTCTCCGGCGGCAGCTTCACTGTCTCCAACCTGGGCAATTTGGGTGTTGAGTCCTTTACACCTGTTATCAATCCTCCTCAGACTGGCATTCTGGGCGTTTGCGGCACTATCGATCGCGTACGCAAGGCAGCCGATGGCTCTATCCAGCTCTATCCCGCAATGGGTCTGAGCCTAACCTACGATCACCGGGCTGTGGACGGCACACCTGCTGCCAAGTTCCAGAAGGAGCTGGCATTCAACCTGGAGAACTTCACGGTTCTGCTTTCTAAGTAAAAGGAGTTGCCTGTGGAAATTTTCGACTTGCTGGTAATCGGCGGTGGTCCCGGCGGTTATCTGTGTGCCGAACGGGCTGCCCAGGGCGGCTTAAAGGTTGCTCTATTTGAAAAGAGAGCCCTTGGCGGCACTTGCCTGAACGAAGGCTGTATTCCCACCAAGACCCTCTTGAACTCTTCCAAGATGTACCGCCACGCAACGGAAAGCGAAGTCTATGGCGTTACTGCCACCGGCGTTTCCTATGATCACGCAAAGGTCATCGAAAGGAAGAATAAGGTTGTAAAAACCTTGGTTTCCGGCGTTGGCGCCACAATGAGCGCCAACAAGGTTACCGTCATAGCAGGGGATGCCGTAATTAACGGCAGGGTAGAGGAAGGCTTTGCCGTAAAGGCAAATGGAGAGGTCTACACGGGTCGCCGTTTAGCAATCGCCAGCGGCTCTGAGACCGTTGTACCTCCCGTACCCGGTCTGAAAGAGGGCATCGCCCGGGGCTTTGTCCTTACAAACCGCGAAGTCCTCGATATGACCCAGCTTCCCAAGGAGCTGGTGGTGATCGGCGGCGGTGTTATCGGTCTCGAGATGGCTTACTACTTTGCAAGTGTAGGCGTGCCGGTAACGGTCATTGAAATGATGCCCAAAATCGCCGGCGCAACCGACCCGGAAATCTGCAAGGTTCTCACCGACAGCTTCGAAAAGCGGAATATGACCTTTAAGCTCTCCTGCCGTGTGCTGGAAATTAAGGAAAATGCTGTTGTTTACGAAGAAAACGGTGAAAAGAAAGAACTTACCTGCGACAAGGTTCTGCTGTCTGCCGGTCGCCGTCCTGCAACGGCAGGGATTGGGCTGGAAACGTTGAATGTGCAGATGGACAGAGCCGCCATCGTTACCGACCGGCATATGTGCACTACGGTGCAAAATGTCTATGCCATCGGCGACTGCAACGGCAAATCTATGCTGGCGCACACCGCTTATCGGGAAGCCGAGGTGGCTGTCAACCATATGCTGGGCAAGTTCGACGAAATGCGCTACAATGTAATTCCTGCTGTTATTTACACTGACCCGGAGGTAGCCTCTGTGGGCTACAGCAAGGCAGATGCGGAAAAACAGGGGATGAAGGTCAAGGAGGTTAAGCTGCCTATGTCCTATGCCGGACGGTATTTAGCGGAGACCAACGGCGGTAAGGGCTTTATAAAGCTGGTGGTGGATACGGACCGCAACCGCTTGGTGGGCTGCCATATGGTTGGCGCCTACGCCTCTGAGATTATTATGACCGCTACGATGATGGTGGATACGCAGATGCACCCCGAACGGCTTAAAAAGCTGGTGTTCCCGCATCCCACCGTCGCAGAAATGATACGTGAAGCTATTTTCCATATTTAAGGAGGAATATAAAAATGCCTAAAAGCTTATTTGTGGATCCCAAGGAAGTGCGCGCTGCCAGCTCTGTTACTTTCAACGAGATCCCTGTAAACCAGTACAACAAAACTGTTTCCGAAGAACTGAAGTCCGGCCGTTACACCAAGGAAGACCTGGTTCGTATCTTCCGGGATATGACCGTTCTGCGTGAGTTCGAGACAATGCTGAACCTGATCAAGGCCCAGGGCAGCTACAACGGCGTTGACCACACCTATCCCGGTCCTGCCCACCTGTCCATCGGTCAGGAAGCGGCCTGTGTCGGTCAGGCTTACCTGCTGGATGAGAACGACTTTGCTTTCGGCTCTCACCGCTCTCACTCTGAAATTCTTGCCAAGGCTCTTTCCACCATCAACAAGATGAGCGACGAAGAGCTGATGAATGTTATGGAGACCTTCCTGGAGGGCAAGTGCCTGCGCTCCACCCAACGCCTGGGCGAAACCAAGGATGTTAAGGAGCTGGCGATCCGCTTCATTCTCTACGGTACACTCTCTGAGATTTTTGCCCGTGAGACCGGCTTCCATATGGGTATGGGCGGCTCTATGCACGCATTCTTCCTGCCCTTCGGTATCTATCCCAACAATGCTATCGTTGGCGGCTCCGGCACCATTTCCACCGGCTCCGCCCTGTATAAGAAGGTCAACAATAAGAAGGGCATCGTTATCTGTAACATCGGTGATGCTTCTATGGCCCGTGGTCCTGTTTGGGAAGCACTGAACTTCTCTGCGATGGATCAGTATAAGACATTGTGGGAGAGCCACAATGACGGTATGCCCA
>JAZRKY010000180.1:0-6468 GCA_045646585.1 Faecousia sp.
TGCTTGGGGCCGGTAGCGTCAGCGGTGATATAGGGCAGGTTTACGGTGGTGGTGGTCATACCGGAAAGCTCAATTTTTGCCTTCTCAGCAGCCTCGCGGAGGCGCTGCATAGCCATCTTATCGTTCTTCAGATCCACACCCTCAGCCTTCTTGAACTCGGCTACCAGGTAATCCATAATTCTCTGGTCGAAGTCGTCGCCGCCCAAGCGGGTATCGCCGGCAGTTGCCAAAACCTCTACAATGCCGTCGCCGATTTCCAAGATAGAAACGTCGAAAGTACCGCCGCCAAGGTCGTAGACCATAATCTTCTGCTCGTTTTCCTTGTCAAGACCGTAAGCCAGCGCAGCGGCAGTAGGCTCGTTGATAATACGCTTAACCTCAAGACCTGCAATCTTGCCTGCGTCCTTGGTCGCCTGGCGCTGGGCGTCAGAGAAGTAAGCAGGAACGGTGATAACCGCCTCAGAAACAGTCTGACCCAAGTAGGCTTCCGCGTCTGCCTTCAGCTTCTGCAATACCATTGCGCTGATTTCCTGGGGGGTGTAGCCCTTGCCGTCCACGGTTACGTGATAGTTTTCGCCCATATGACGCTTGATGGAAGCGATGGTGCGGTCTGCGTTGGTAACTGCCTGGCGCTTTGCCACCTGACCTACCATACGCTCGCCGGTCTTGGAAAAAGCAACCACAGAAGGTGTGGTGCGACCGCCCTCGGCGTTGGCGATAACTACAGGCTCGCCGCCTTCCAGAACAGCAACACAAGAGTTGGTTGTACCCAAGTCAATGCCAATAATCTTTCCCATAATAAAGTTCCTCCTATATGAAAGTTAAATAATTTACAAATGAATGGACAATTGACAGTTGACAATTGACAATTATGGTGTCCGCTTTGCGGACTTATTTTAATCATTTCCCATTTGGGAAACACCTTAATTGTCCATTATCTATTGTCCATTGTCAATTTAGTTGGCGACCTGCACCATAGCAAACCGCACGATTTTCTCACCCAACTTGAAGCCCTTTTGGAATACCTGGGTGATGGTGTTTTCACCAAAATTCTCGTCATCCACATGCATTACCGCATTGTGGATATTGGGATCAAAGGCATCCCCCGCCTGCCCGTAAATTTCCACACCCAATGTGCCGAAAATCTTTACAAGCTCTGTAAGGGTCAGCTCTACGCCCTTTTTGTACGCCTCGTCAGCGGTGGGCTGTTGGAAGGCTCTTTCCAAGTTATCGTACACCGGCAGGAGCTTTTCCACCGCCTCGGCTTTGCCGAGAGTGTAAAGCAGTTCCTTTTCCTTTGTGTTGCGCTTGCGGAAATTATCGTACTCGGCAGCCAATCGCAGGTGGGCATCCCGTTCTAAATCGTACTTTTCTTTCCACTCGTTGAAAGCTTCTTCGATTTCTTCCTCGGTTTCCTTATCCAAGGTTACAGCATTTTCCTCTGCCACCGTTTCTTCGGCAGGTGTTACCTGCTGCTCTTCCTCATTTTTCTTTTTTGCCACGCTTACGCCTCCTCATCGGATTTTCCTGTTATTTGGGGCTGCTCCGGTTTTGCAAACATTCGGGACAGGCTCTCTGCAAAGTAGCTCAGCCTTGCAGTTACCTTTGCGTAATCCATCCGGGTAGGACCAACCACACCAATCACACCCTGCATACCGTCGCCAATGTCAAATTTCGTCATAACCACGCTGGTGTCTTTCAGCTCCCGGGATACATTCTCAGGACCGACCAGTACCTGTGTGCCGTTTGCATTTTGCATCACAGCAGGCAGATTGGAGAGAGCTTCCTCGTCCAGGCTGGTCATCAGCCGCTGGGCTTTATCCACGTCCCGGTATTCCGGCTGACCCAAAAGCCGCATCTGACCCGTAACTACCAAATTGGTGTCGGTCTGCCGGTTCAAAGTGTCTACGGTAAACTCCACAATTACAGGAACCAAGCTGGCGCAGCTGCCCGCAGAGCGCATTACCTTTTCCAGCAGGCTCTGGGTAAATTCCTCGGCAGAAAGGTCTGTCATTGTGGCGTTGAGCAGGGCGGACAGCACCTGCAGGTCCGTTTCTGCAATACTCAGCGGCAGCTTAATGAGCTTATTGACTACCTCGTCGTTTGTAAGCATTACCACTAAGATAAAGCTGCCTTCGCCGGCAAGAATCAAATCAAATCTTCTTACCTTCACACCGCCGTAGCGGGAAGCCGCAGAAATCGCCGGCAAGTCCGTCGCCTGAGATACCAGCTTTGCTACCTTCTCTACAAGCTTATCCACTTTTTGCATTTTTTCTTCCAATGCCATATTGATGGATTGGGTTTCATCCAAAGACAGCCGGTAATCCTGCATCAGCTCATCCACATAAATCCGATACCCGGCAGCGGACGGCACCCGGCCTGCGCTGGTGTGGGGCTGATCCAAATACCCCATGGTTGTCAGCTCTGCCATTTCGTTGCGGATGGTGGCGGAGGAATACTGCATATCGGGAAGCGCCGCAATGGCCTTGGGGCCTACAGGCTCTGCAGTGCGAATATAAAGGTCTACAATACTGCGCAGTACCTTTTTTTGCCGTTCGGTCATTTCCATTTGTATCCCTCCTTATGTTTTAGCACTCATAGCCTCTGAGTGCTAAGCACACTATACAATAGAGTGCTAAAAAAGTCAATAGTCCTTTTTTGAATAATATATGAATTTTTCCCTTCTTCATCCAAGACGACAAAAAAGAGGGTCTTTCGACCCTCCTTTTATTCTGCTTCTTTCTTTTCTGCGTTCAGTTCGTCCACCACAATGTCCGGGTAGGGGTTAACCACCACAGTGCGATGGCTGTGATAAATCACCATACCGGGTTTTCCCCCGGGGATTCGCTTGATTCTGCCTACAGGGTTTACATCCACCGGGATATTCTGACCGCCGGCAGTTTCCGCGTAGTGCGCCGCCAGCTGGGCGGCTTGGGTGATGGTATCATCCGGGGGCGTTCTGCCTGCGCAGCCGATAATCACGTGGCTGCCATGTACCTTTTGGGCGTGCAGCCACAAATCGTCCTTGCGGGCAAGCTTGAAGGTTAGTTCTTCGTTTTGCTTATTGTTTCGACCCACATAAATGGGATAGCCGTCGGTAGATTCAAACCGCAAGGGGGGTAATTTCCCCTGTTTCATCTGCTTTTTGCCGCCATCCGCGCGGAGATAGCCCCCCTCCTGCAATTCCTGACGGATTTCCTCCAGCTCCCGGTCTGTTTCCGCCCGGTTTAATTCGTGGAGAACGCTTTGCAGGTAGGAAAGCTCGGTTTCGCCCAGTTCAATCTGCCGTGTCAGCTCTTTTTCCGCATTTTTCCGCTTGCTGTAGTCTTTGTAGTACTTTACGGCATTCTGTTGGGGAGAAAGTAACGGAGAAATAGAGACCTCAATGGTAGTCATATTCTCATCGTAAAAGTCCTCCACCAAGACCTTGGTCATTCCCTTTTCCATCTTGTGAATATTGGCAGTGAGAATGTCGCCAAGCTGACGCAGTCTCTCCCGATCATAGGTTTCCTGCAGTTCCTTTTCCTGAATGGCCAGCTTTCGCTGCAGCCGCTGGATTAGGTTCTGCACCGTTTTTCTAACCGCCTGGCTCTTCTGCGCCATAGCCTCTTTTTTGTCCTTTTGGCTGTAAAAACCGTCCAAAAGGGCGCAAAAACTCTCTTTTTCCGTGTAACTTCCGTACTGCAGCACAGGGCAGAAGGCATACTGCTTGGGTGTGCCGTCGGGGGCTGTATATACGCAGGGAACGGGGTCATTCAGATATTTTTCAAAAAATGCCTTTAGCTTTTCCGCCACCTGAGGTAAATTCTGCCCCTCTAACCGGGCATCGGTCTCCCCCAAGGCATACAGCGCCGCTTCCCGGCAAACCAGGGGCGATAATCCGCCCAAGGTGTCCATCAGCCGCTGGTGAAGCAAATCTGACCCGGCATTTTCCAAAATACGCAGAAAATCCCTATCGGTAAGCATAGACGGGTCTTCTTTTCCCATAGGCTGGGGGTGTTGATAATAAAGCCCGGGGAGCGCCGGTCTGCCGGAAACCGTATCCAGTCCCACCCGGCGGAGACAATCCAAAATTCTCCCCTCTTTATCTACTAAATATAGATTGCAGGTGCGCCCCATCAGCTCCGCAATGAGGGATTTTTCCGTAGGGTCGCCCATTTCGTCAATGCAGTCAAAGGTAAATTTCGCCCAGCGCTCCATAGGAAGCTGCTCAATTTTTGTTAAGCGACCGCCGGACAGGTGCTTGCGCAGTAACATACAAAACATCGGCGGCTGGGCAGGATTTTCCATAGACTGCTGTGTAAAATGCAGCCGGGGGGCTGTGGGAGAAATGGCAAACAGCAGCTTCTGCCGCCCCGCCGAGGTTTTCAGCAGCACCAGCACCGTATCCCGGGTAGGCTGGTGAATTTTCTCCACCCGGCTGCCGATGGCGGTTTCCTGGATTTCTCCCAATACCGCCCGGAGAAAAAACGCATCAAAGGCCATTTTCTTCCTCCATTCCCATACGGAACAATTCATTTAATCGCTCTGTTCTGCCCAAAAGATACAATGCGCCAAAAAGGGTTTCCAGGCCTGTGGCTTTTGCATATTCCTGAGGTGTGGCAGACTTGGGTGCGGCGTGGGTATGGGCGTTTTTGCCCCGGCGAAAAAATGCCAGCTCCTCTTCTGTCAGCTTCGGCAACAGCTTATCTGCCACCTTTGCCTGCGTAGCGGCATTTACCAATTTAATGGCGTTTTTATGGAGGTTATTCACCTTTTTTCCGCCTTTATCGCATAAATATGCCCGACATAAAAGCTCATACACACCGTCGCCAATATGGGCAAGACCCAAATTAGAAATTTCATTGACCTGCACAGGGGTCATTTGCATTGCAAAATAGTTTTCCATAAAGCCTCCAAAAGGCAAAATATTACCTGTATAGTAACAGAAATAAGGATAGGTGTCAAACACCCAAGCGTTTTTTTCTTGCTATCGCGCATTACCTGTGGTAAAATAAATATGCAATAAAAAAGAAAGAGGTGTTTTCTATGATCGGTTCGGGACTTAAAAAATTTGCACAAGCCAACGGTCTTTCTGTAGACGGCGGTGTAGGCTACGGTAACCTCAGAGGATTTCAGGCGACGCTCTGCGAAGGAAGTGGCTTCAAGCAGATAACCATTCAGACCAAATTCCCAGATGTAGAAAAGTTAAATGCCCTGCAAGCTGCCCTTAACAGTGTAAATCTCCAGCGGGAGTATCGGGTGCAGCAGCTTTCTTTCACGCCTAACGGAATTACTATCATCTTTTTGGATAATCCCGGCACGATGAAGAAGATTGAAGCCTTTACCGACTGGTTCTTCCCTCAGCTTGCCGAAACCGGCGCATATGGCGCAAATATTTGCCCGGAATGCGGTTTGGAAATGGAAAGCGGCGTATGGAGAATGGTCTCCGGCGTAGCAGGCTGCTATCACAGCGCCTGCGCAGAAAAGCTTTCCCAAGAGCTTGCCGCTGAAAGCCAAGCCCGCACCCAAGCGGACAACGGTACATATGTCAGCGGTACCATCGGCGCACTGCTCGGCGCGCTCCTCGGCGCAATCGCCTGGGCTATTATTCTAAACTCCGGCTATATTTTATCTATTTTGGGACTTTTGATTGCATTCCTTGCCGATAAGGGCTATGACCTGCTCAAGGGTAGGCAAGGCAAAGGCAAAATTGCTATTTTGATTGGCGCCGTGATTATTGGCGTAACTGCCGGCACCGCCCTGTCCTTAGTGCTGCAAATCGTTACCGAACTGAGCCAAGGCTTGTTCCCTGCCGGATGGACTTATGCAGACATTCCCGAAATTTTTATGATCTGTATGGAGGACCCGGACATTTCCGCGGCTATGATCAGCAATTTCGGTCAAGGTATGTTGTTCGCTGCCATTGGTGTTGTACTGTTTATCACGCAAGCTGCCAAGAAAGTTACCGACCCCAAAATGAAAGAACTGAAGTAAAATGCTTTCACCCCCGGTTTCCCGGGGGTGAAATTTTATGCCTTTTCTAAAACAAATGCTGTTCTGCTGGGGAGATAGAGAAGCAGTCCTGTCTGACCGCTCTGCTCTACCGTTTCATAGGTTTGGTGATAGACCCGACCAAAGCCCCCGAAGCAGAAATCGTCGGTTGACATAATAACTTTATACACACCCGCTTCCGGCACAGGCACAAAGCAGCCGGTGTAGCTTTCGGTAGGATGGAAATTGAACACAAAAATGCCTGCGCCTTTTTGGTAAGCCATCCATTTTTTCTGGTTTTCCACATAAAGCTGCCGGTCTTTCCCTGTAAATACCCGCTGGCGTTTGCCCAGCGCTACCATCGCCTTTTCAAAATCGTTCAGGTATTCGTAACGCAGGGCTTTGTTATCTAAAAGACTCCACTGCCGGCGGCAGTAGTGATAGCTCCAGCCGTTACCCTCCCGGGGAAAATCAATCCATTCCGGGTGTCCGAAC
>JAZRKY010000181.1:0-6110 GCA_045646585.1 Faecousia sp.
GTTGCAAAGCTGTATTGTCTTCCTAAGACCGCTTTGGCCTCCGACTTCCAGCACATAAAAGGCCAGTCGTTGGGCAGTCTTACCGCCGATACCGGGCAGCCGGGCAAACTGATCCGCTAAGTTCTGCAATGCAGCGGGAAAATACTGCATGATGCCTCCTTAGAACAGGCCGCCCAGATTCATGCCGCCGGTGAGCCGGGACATATTGTTGGCAGCATCGGTATCGGCAGTACGCATTGCCTCGTTGATTGCAGCGATGATCATATCCTGCAGCATTTCCACATCATCGGGGTCAACTGCCTCGGGGTTAATTTCCAGGGTTTGCAGCTCGTGCTTGCCGGTAACACCGGCCGTAACCATACCGCCGCCGGAGGTGGCAGTAAAGACCTTATTTTCCAGTTCTTCCTGCATACGCAGCATTTCCTGCTGCATTTTCTGCGCCTGCTTCATCATTGCCATTTGGTTCATACCGCCACCGGGCATACCGCGAAATCCACCTTTTGCCATTATTCAAAACTCCTTAAATCGGTTTATTTAATCTTTACAATATCGGGATTCTCCCGACCAAACTGGAGAAAATGCGCCATTCCATCGTTTGCGACCTTGGTTTTGTCCACAGCCACCGCCTGCACCTGCCGACCTAAAATCCCAGAAGCCTTCCGGGCTGCAAGCTGCAAAACTTCTATTTTATTGATACTCTCCAGCACAAAGCTGTTATTGCACCTTAGCTCCAATCGGTCGCCCACCAAAACGCCCTGCACAGCCGCGTTAGGTCCGGGCGCCAAGTAGCCCCGAATCAGGGGCATAGGCAGCTCCCGGCACATTTGGGTCGCCACCTCTGTCCAAAAGCCCACAGGAGCCTCCGCAATCTCCTTTGCGGGAGCTTCCGGCTGGGGTGCGGGGGCGGCTTCTACCTTGGGAGCAGGGGCTTTGCTTTCCTTTTTCTTTTCAGGGGCAGGGGCTGCCACTACACCGCTGCGAAGCTGCTCCTCCAACCGGGAAATGCGGGCATTTAACGCCTCTGCGTCCAAGGTAAGCTCTGCATGGCAGAGGTTAATGATACACATTTCCGCATCCATTCGGCGGCTGCTGCTGCGGGTAAAGCCCGCCACAGTCTGCTGAATTAAGTTCAGCATCCGCGTTAGCTCTGCGGGAGAAAAGCTCTCAGACAGCTCTTTTACCTCTTCGTCTGTGGCAACGCCGGAAAGAAGAGCAATTCCCTCCTTGGGCGCGGCCTGCAAAATCATAAAATCCCGGGTAAGACAGGCCATTTCGTCCAACAACGCGCCCATATCCTTGCCCTCGGCATAAAAGCGGTTGAGAAGGCTCAGCGCGCCTGCCGTATCGTGGTTTGCGATACACGCCATCAGCTTGCCGCAATCCTGAATGCCCGCAATACCCAGGCAGGCATACACCCGCTGAGGGGTCAATTCTCCCTGGGTTGCAGAGGCGCACTGGTCAAGGAGGCTCAGGCCGTCCCGCATACCGCCGTCAGCCAGCCGGGCAAGCACCCGGGCGGCTGTATCCGTCAGGTCGATATTTTCCTGATAGGCCACATACTGGAGTCGCGAGGCAATATCCTCCTGGCTGATTCGCCGGAAGGAAAACCGCTGACAGCGGGAGAGAATGGTCGCCGGCACTTTATGAAGCTCTGTTGTTGCCAAAATGAACAGCAAATGCTCCGGCGGCTCTTCGATAATCTTTAATAGCGCGTTAAACGCAGAGATGGAGAGCATATGCACCTCATCGATGATGTACACACGCATTTTCACCTGGGCAGGAGAATAAATGGCGTCATCCCGCAAATCCCGCACATTGTCAACGCCATTGTTGGAAGCGGCGTCGATTTCCAGCACATCCATACAGGCGCCGGAATCAATGGCGCGGCAGGCTGCGCAACAATTACAGGGATTGCCGTTTTGTGGATTTTCGCAGTTGACCGCCTTTGCCAGTATTTTGGCGCTGCTGGTCTTGCCGGTGCCCCGGGAGCCGGTAAATAAATAGGCGTGGCTCAGCCGACCGGATTGCACCTGGGTTTTTAAGGTTTGGGTAACCGCCATCTGACCGACCAGATCGTCAAAGGTCTGGGGACGGTACTTTCTGTACAGTGCCTGGTACACAGGGCACCTCCTCTCTTTGCGGATTGTAAATACACCAACCGGCTCATAACAAGATCGCACACCCACATTTGAACAAGCCAAACACTCGGTTTCCATACAGCCAACTCGGGAACGGCAACCCCGCGGCACACGAAAAGATCCGCTTAATGCTGCTTGGTTCCCCACCTGACATGGTTCACGGGGTTCCGTTGCGCGAGACCGTTCCTTCAACGCCGCTTATATGGTCCGGGCAGCACTTGACTTGCCCGGGTGTGGGAATTCACCCCTGCTGTAGCGGATTGCAGGTACAGGGCACCGCTAACTCCCCGGTTAGTGCGACCTTGTTACAAGCCGGTTGCTGTAACAAGAATATGTGATTTTAGTTGACCTTAGATTCGATAAAGTCGGCCAGCTCCTGGAAGGTGGTGATCTTCTGATCTTCCATTTCCAGCTCAACGCCCAGCTCGCTCTCCAAGTCCATAATCATCTCTACGATGTCCAGAGAGTCGATACCCAGGCTTGCGAATGTAGTATCGGGGGTAATGTCCTCAGCGTTGATTTCCAGCTGCTGGGATGCGTAAGATACCAGTTTCTCGTACATAATATTGCCTCCAATTTTATCTTTAATGGATACCTGCTTATTTTATTACATTCCTGCATTTTTGTCAATGCTCTGTTTCACCGAAAGCCCGGCGGCGTGGGCAGTTGCCCAGGCAATCTGCAAATTAAAGCCCCCGGTATAGGCATCGCAATCTATAATTTCACCCGCAAAATAAAGACCCGGAACTATCTTTGATTGCATCGTTTTGGGGTCAATTTCTGATACCTTTATGCCGCCGCTGGTGATAATTGCCTCGCAAACCGGCCTTTTTCCGGCGATATCCACGGAAAAAGCCTTGATATTTGTCAGTAATGTTCTTCTTTGCTGCTTCGTCAGGGCGTTTGCCTGCAAAGAAAGCGGAATGTCCGAACGGCGTAAAAGCACAGGTATCATCGACCGGGGAAGTAAGTCCGTCAGGGCATTTTCCATCGCGCGGTTTTTATATTGCTCCAAATCCCGCAAAATGCGGCTCTCCAATTTCCCCTCGTCCAGCGCCGGCTTCAAATCTACCACCAAACGGCAATTTTCCCCTTTCAGGTGGGCGCTGGCAGACAGCACCGTAGGGCCGGACACACCAAAATGGGTAAAAAGCAGCTCGCCAAAATCCTTATATAAGGTTTTCCCCTTGGCATCCAGCAGCTTCACCGCCACATTTCGCAGGCTCAGCCCCTGCATTTGGGCGCAATCGCCGCCCTTTTCCTCCAGCGGCACCAAAGACCCCTCTGCAGGAACAATCGTATGCCCCAATTCCTTTGCCATTCGGTAGCCGTCGCCGGTAGAGCCGGTGGCAGGATAGGAAAGCCCGCCGGTAGCCAAGATTACCCAAGAAGCCGCTATCTTCTCGCCCCCCGCCAGCACGCCGCAGACAACGCCCTTTTCCGTTAAGATTTTCTCTGCGGTTGCGGTCTTAATTGTTACGCCTAAGCGGTGCATACGGTCTCTAAGGGCTTCCAGCACCGAGGAAGAACGGTCTGTTACAGGAAATACCCGATTTCCCCGCTCGGTTTTCAGCTTACAGCCGGCATTTTCAAAACACGCCATCACCTCTTCCGGGGGGCAGGCCTCCATCGCGCTATACAAAAACCTACCGTTCCGGGGAATATTCTCCAAAACCTCCCGGGCGGTGCAGTTGTTGGTTACATTACACCGCCCCTTGCCGGTAATGAGCAGTTTTTTCCCCAAGCGGTCATTTTTTTCAAGCAGCAGCACTTTATTTCCCTGCTCCGCCGCCCGGATAGCGGCAAACATTCCGGCAGGTCCGCCGCCAATTACAATTCCATCGTACATCATAAAAGTTTTTCAACTTCCTCACTTGTTAAGTACCGCCACTGTCCTTTGGGAAGGTCGCCCAAGGTAAGACTTCCCTGCCGGACACGGCGCAGTCTCGTTACATACATCCCCGCCATTTCGCACATCCGGCGCACCTGGCGGTTGCGCCCCTCGTGAATGGTAATTTCCAAAAGCGCCTGATTATTTTCTTTATGCAGCAGGCTGACCTTCGGGGGTGCGATACGGTAGCCGTCCAGCTCTACAGGTTTTTGTACCCTTTGGAAGGCTTCGTCTGTATATTTTTCCACCCAAGCGTGATAGGTTTTATCAATTTGGTGGCTGGGGTGGGTCATTTTCTTGGCAAAATCTCCGTCATTGGTAAAAAGGAGCAAGCCCTCGGAGTCCATATCCAGCCGCCCCACCGGGTAAACTCGCACCCCGCAATCAATAAGCTGGGCGGCGTTTTTGCGCCCCTTTTCATCCTGCAAGGTGGTTACAAAGCCCCGAGGCTTGTGGAGCATAATGTACACCGCCTCATTCGCGGCGGGGATGGGCTTTCCATCCACTAAGATTGTATTTACCTCAGGGTCTGCCTTATCACCCAAAGCGCAAACCCTGCCGTCCACTGTTACACGACCGGCGGTAAGCAATTCCTCCGCCTGCCGCCGGGAGCATACGCCCCGGGCAGAGAGTATTTTTTGTAATCGCTCGGTCATAGCTACCTTCCTCCAAATATTCGCTCCCAAAGAGATTTTTTGGGCGTTATTTCCTGTTCTATGGTTTCTCCGTAAATAAGGGGTACTTTCCCAACGGTTTTCTCTCCCAAAAGAAGATACGCAAAGCCCGCCTCCTGCCCCTTTACCACCGGGGCATACACAAAGTCCTGCCCGGAAATGACAATTTTCAGCCTTTCCTCCGGGGTCAGGGCATAGGAAAAGCCCTCTGCGGCAATCAGCTCCACAACGCCCGATTGCCCGCCGGCAACCTCCTTTGTGCCAAGCACCTCTCCCTCATTTACCACCTGCGCCGGGGCATAGCGGGAAAAGCCCTGCTGTAAAAGGGTCATATGGTCGTTCCAATCATCGGGTGCGTTAATGGTTACCGCCACCAGCCGCCGCCCGTCCCGTATGGCAGTAGACACCAGTATTCTGCCTGCGGCCCTCGTAAAGCCGGTTTTAATGCCATCTGCCCCCTCCACACGCCACAGCAGCTTATTGTGGTTTGTAAGATACCGCTCCCCTACGGTAACGGTCTTTGTGGATACCGTCTGCGCCAATACGGGCTTTCCGATGGGCTAGGCCCCCCAAATGGGCAAATCCTGGGCTGTCGCATAATGGCGGGGCGCAGCTAAGCCGTGGGGGTTAACAAAATGGGTATTGTGAAGCCCCAGCATATAAGCCTTATCGTTCATAAGACCGGCAAAGCCCTCTACCGTACCGCCGCAGTAAATAGCCAGCGCCACCGCCGCATCGTTGCCGCTAGAAAGCATCAAGCCGTAAAGCAGCTCCTGAACGGTTAAAATTTCCCCTTCTTTTAGGTACATAGACGAGCCTTCAATACCCACCGCTTCCTTGGGAATACGGATGCGATCCAGCACATTACATTGTTCGCAAACGATTAGCGCAGTCATAATCTTTGTGGTACTGGCAATCAGGCTTTTGGCATCGGCATTTCTCTCAAAGAGAAGCCTGCCCGTTCCCGCATCCAACAGCACACCGTGCTGGGCAGAAATGGCCTGCGCCTTTGGAGAAAAAAGCAGGACGGCAGCCAAGAGTGTAGCTGCCATCCCGGCAATTCGTTGTTTCACAGCTCTCACCTCGGTTTATTTTTTCCGAGGGAGGTAAATTTATTCTGCTTTGCGGTTATCAATAAAGGATGCAATCTTATCCAAGGTATCCGGCACCATTTCCACCAGCCGGTCAGCGGTGGTGCTGGCAGGCGCCGCCACGGGAAGCATCCGCACATTTCCCTCTTTCACAACCAGGAAAGCCACAGGTGTTACCTTTACACCGGCGCCTACGCCGCCGCCAAAGGGATTTTCCTGACGGTTTACATTTTTGGACACGAAGTCCGAGCCGCCGCCACCAAGACCAATGCTGATTTTGGAAATAGGAATAATGGTTACATCCCCTGCGGTAATA
>JAZRKY010000182.1:0-5984 GCA_045646585.1 Faecousia sp.
ATCATTCATTTCAGGAAGTAAGTTTCCAAGAAAGTTAATCAACAAATCTACACAAATTATTGCTGTTATTACAAGAACAATCAAAGATACAATACGCAACTTTTTCATACAATCACATCCCTTTATTAAACTCAAGTTTACTTGACTTAATTATACCATTAAAGATATTGATTGTCAACGAAGTTTAGGGTCTGCCCGGTTACCCGGCTGTGTTTGTGGCGCAAATACGAAACTTGCTATAAAAGGACCGTCGAGAACGCCGGTCCCTACAGAAAAAACCGACAGATGTAAAATCTGTCGGCTTTTTGCGGGCGATTCGTGGATCGCCCCTACGATAACATTCTTATGGGCGGCAGCCCTTCCTCTTTTTTGCTTATTTCACATAGTCCATAGAAAGCCAGCCGAGGTCTGTTCTGCCCCAAAGCACGCCACCGACGGTCTTTGTTTCCAAAATCGTAACCTTTGTACCCTTTTTCAGCGTGGTAACTACGCTGTAGGTAGTACCCGCGCCGCTGCGGACTCTTAAAACATCGGCAGTAACCGTCTTTTCTATGGGCTGGGGCACTTCTGTTATCTCCACATAGGTAAGACATATCCAGCCCTTATCGGTGCGTCCCCAGGCGACACCATCTACGGTCTTTTGCTCCAAAATTACCACCTTTGTGCCGCGAACATAGTAGCCTAAGTACCTGCCGCCGGGGGTGGCGCGAATATTTAATTTTGAAGCCGTTACTTTTCCCTCCGTTTGGGTTGCGGGAGGCTCTGTGGGCGGCTCAGTTGCCGGTGGCTCTGCCATCTCCACATAGGTTAGGCAAATCCAGCCCTTGTCGGTACGACCCCAAGGTGCGCCGTCTACGGTCTTTTGCTCCAAAATAACTACCTTTGTACCCCGGACATAGCTGCCAACCAATCTACCGCCGGGGGTAGAACGAATATTAAGGGTTGATGCCGTTACCTTGCCTTCCCATTGGGTTGCGGGCGGCTCGGTGGGTGGTTCCGTAGGGGGTTCGGTAGGTGGCTCGGTTGGCGGTTCTGTGGGTGGCTCTGTAGGCGGCTCGGTTGCCGGGGGCTCGGTTGCGGGCGGCTCTGCCATCTCCACATAGGTTAAGCAAATCCAGCCCTTATCGGTACGACCCCAAGGCGTGCCTTCTACGGTCTTTTGCTCCAAAATGACCACAGTTGTACCGCGAACATAATAGCTTACATATTGTCCGCCGGGTTCCGTGCGAATATTAAGTGTTGACGCCGTTACCTTGCCTTCCCACTGTGTAACAGGGGGCTCGGTGGGTGGTACGGTGGTCTCGGGAACGGTAGTCTCGGGAACGTTGGTTTCGGGAACGGTTGTTTCGGGAACGGTCGTTTCGGGAGCAGTGGTATCCGGCTCGGTGGTCTCGGGAGCCGTTGTTTCCGGCTCGGTAGGCTCCGTTACCGGGGGTAGGAACGCCTCGGGGGGCAGAGCCGCGTAGACCTCCTCAAAATTGGTAAATTGAAGGGCAAGCCAGCCTTTTTCCGATCGACCCCAAAGCATATTACCGACCCGGACAGTTTCCGTAATCAGCAGTGTCTCTCCTGCATACACAGCGCCAACCGAATCAAAATCAGACCCGGGACCCACACGCAAATTTACGCCTGAGCCGATTAACTTCACCGTAACATCCACAGTATCTGTATAATCGGGCAGCATTTCATCCGAGAGCCATTGGGCATAAAGAGTTGCGCCTTTGACTGACCCATCCAGCACGGTTACCTTGTTGCCGCCAACACTTGCAGTGTACCAGCCCAACAGGGTGTAGCCCGGCATAGTTGCATTACAGATAGGCTTTACCGTTTCCCCGAAGTCATAGACCTGTGAAGAAGTGCTTACACTGCCGCCGCCACCGTTATAGATCACATAGCCATAGGTTTCCGGCGGTGTTTGGGAATAGATACCGTTTAAGTAAAGGTTTGCTTCGCTCATACGGCGGCGGAGCAGATAATCTCTGATTTGACCGTCTGCTCTGCACCAAAGGCCAAAGGCGCGAATGAGGTCATTGCCCACAGCGCCACCTGTGATTGCCTGGAAAAATGTGCCTGTGGTTTGGGTTGTCCAGCCGGTGCCGACATTATAGGAAAACAGTGCGATGGCATCGTACTGATTTTGGGTAAGTATCAAATTGTATTTTTCTATGTAACGGTTTAAGGTATATTCCATACTGGACATATAGTTGCGCAGTAAGGTTTCCGCTTCTTCTTCGGATATACCGTATTTCTTATAATGCTCCAGCATATCGCTGGGACATTTCGTGCCGTAGCCAACGGTGTATTGCCGATAATCCCAGTAGGGGTATTTACTGAAGCCTTCCTCGGCTTTTAATAGCTTTATCCCCTCTTCACTCATCGTCATTTCTGCCGCGTAAACAAATGGCGATGCCATTATCACACAGCTAAGTAATATTGTAAAGGCAAGCAAAAGGCAAGTCGCTCGTCTCATTTATGATGTTCTCCCTTCCTCTTAGGTACTGGCTTATTATAGCAGACAAAAGCCGCCATTTCAACTCCAATTCCGCCAAAATACCCCTGTTTTCCCAATCCAAATTATGGGAAACTGGCAAAGATTTACAAGTTGTTCACGAAATTCAGCCGTTGCTTTTTATAAGCAGCTGTGATAAACTCATTAAGAAAGGAGGCGGTAAAATGACAAAGGTAATGGCAGCTCTCAGTGGCGGCGTAGACAGCGCGGTCGCAGCCCTTTTACTGCAAAAGGCAGGCTATGATTGCTCCGGCGCAATTATGCTCCTTCACGGTCCGGCCGAGGGCAGTGTTTCTGATGCCCAAAGCATTTCCCGCCGCCTCAATATGGATTTTCGGGTACTGGATTGTCAAGACATATTCCGGCAGTATGTAATGGAGGCTTTTGTTTCCGCCTACGAGGGCGGACACACCCCAAACCCCTGCATTGTCTGCAACCGCTATCTTAAATTCTCCCATTTTCTAAAGGAAGCGGAAAAGATGAGCTGCGATGCCATCGCCACCGGCCACTACGCCCGAATCCGCAAAGACGAAAACACAGGTCGGTATCTGCTTTTGCGGGCTTTGGACGAAACAAAGGATCAGAGCTATTTTCTCTATACCCTCAATCAGTATCAGCTTACCCGAACTCTGTTTCCCCTTGGCGAGCTGACAAAAACCCAGGTACGGCAGATTGCGGAAGAAAACGGCTTTGTAAACGCCCAGCGAAAAGACAGTCAGGACATTTGCTTTGTGCCGGACGGTGATTATCTTGCCTTTATGGAAGGTTATCGCGAGAAAAACTACGAAAAAGGCGCGTTTTTAGACCTTTACGGTAATATTGTAGGAACGCACAACGGTGCTGTAGGTTATACCTTAGGGCAGCGGAAGGGCTTAGGACTTGCCCTGGGTGAGCCGGTTTATGTCTGCGGAAAGGATATGCAGAATAACACCGTTACTGTTGGCTCTGAGGAAAATTTGTTCTCCACTACACTGATTGCCGAGGATTGTAACTTTTTCCCCTTTGATGCCTTAACTGCCCCTATGCGCCTTACCGCAAAAGCCCGTTCCCGCCACAGGGAACAGCCCGCCACCATCACGCCCCTGCCCGATGGCCGGGTACAAGTGGTATTTGATACCCCCCAGCGAGCATTGACCACCGGGCAAGCCGTAGTATTTTATGACGGTGATACGGTCATCGGCGGCGGTACAATTACAGAAATAAAATGAACGCTGCAAAACTTGCAGCGTTCATTTTATTTAGGTAATTTTGTATTGGGGAAATATTCTTCCGCAAAGTCTACCTTTTCCACCTGGAAGGTCTTTCCGTCCAAATAGGATAGTATTCCTGCGTCTGCGGAAAAGCGGAAGGTCAGTTTATAGGAATAGAGTGCTTGATAATTGCGGTCAAATTTCTTATTCAGCTTGCCGTATTTGCCGTCGCCCAAAAGGGGATGCCCCGCGTGGGCAAACTGGGCGCGGATTTGGTGGGTGCGACCGGTAATCAGCTCGCATTCCAGAAGGGAAAGCCCACCTGCGCTTGCCAAGGTAATATAGTTGGTTTGGCAGGATTTTGCGCCGGTTTGGGGCGTATCGGTAACGAAAACCCGGTTTTTCTTGGCATCCTTAAACAGATACCCCTTTAAGCTGCCGGAAGCAGGACGGGGCGTTCCCTCCACAATGGCAAGATAACGCTTGTCCATTTCCCTGTCCTTAATTTTTTGGTTGATAATCCGCAGAGTCTCCGCATTTTTCGCGGCGATGACAATACCGCCGGTATTGCGGTCAATGCGGTTGCAAAGGGCAGGCGCAAAGCTGTTTTCCCCCCGGGGACTCCATTCCCGCTTTTGGTAGAGATATGCCTGAATGTGGTCGATAAGTGTACGACCGTATTCCGCGCCATCGTGGGGATGGACTGCAAGCCCGGGGCGTTTGTCCACAAGGATAATGTTCTCATCCTCGTAAACAATGGAGATTTTCGGTGTGGCAACGGTAAGATAGGCATTATCCTGGCGTGGCTTTTCGAAAAATTCATCGTTAATGTAAAGCTGAAGTACATCGCCTTCCTGCAAGCGTTGGTCTCGCTCTGCTCTTACGCCGTTGCATTTTATCCGCTTAATGCGGATATATTTTTGCGCCAGCGATGCGGGAAGAAGGGGTACAGCCTTTGCCAAAAAACGGTCAAGCCGCTGAGAAGCATCGTTTGCGCCAATGGTCAATTCCTTCATCTTGCCATATCTTCCTTTTTCTTTTGGGCGTGCTGCTCGGCATTTTCCGAAAATTCCAGCGCCGGGTTATAGCCCATTTTCCGCTGACGGTTATTCATAGCCGCCACCTCTAAAATCACTGCCAAATTACGACCGGGAGAAACAGGAATGGTATGCGCCGGAATGCGGACACCTAAAATTTCCTCATACTGCTCTTCCAACCCCATACGGTCGTAAGTCTGGTTCTTCTCCCAAGGCACAATCCGCACAATCAGGTTAATTTCATTATCCGCTTTCACAGCGCCCATACCGAATAGCTTTGCCACATTCACAATACCGATACCCCGCAGCTCCACATAATTGCGGATCAAATCGGGCGCGCTGCCCACAATGCTGGTATCAGAGATTTTCCGCAGCTCTACCGCATCGTCCGCAATCAGACGGTGTCCGCGCTTGAGAAGCTCCACAGCCGTCTCGCTCTTACCGATGCCGCTGTCGCCAAGGAGCAATATACCCTCGCCGTAAACCTCCACCAAAACACCGTGGCTGGTAACCTGGGGCGCAAGGGCTACTCTCAGGTAGCCGATAATGTCAGAAATGATGGTGCTGGTAGCTTCCTTTGAGGAAAGAACGGTAATGTTGTGCTTGCGTGCCATTTCCAGGCATATGGGATCAATGGTAATTCCGCGGGCAACCAGCAAGGCGGGAAATTTATAGCCGAACAGGCGGTCAAAGGTGGTTTTCTTTGCCGTATCGTCCATTTTTCTGATATAGCTGGCTTCCGCGTTACCCAAAACCTGCAAACGCATAGGCTCAAAGTGGTCAAAATAGCCGGAAATCTGCAAGCCGGGGCGGGTAACATCTTCTACGGTCAGGCGAATTTTATCATAGTCTGTGGAAGCAAAAATCACCTCAAGACCAAAATCCTTTACCAAAGTACTCAGCAGAACGCTGTTCATCGCTATCATATACGCACACTCCCTACAGAATTTGAGGATATTATAGCGGTATTTAAGCTAAATATCAATATTTTTTTGAAAAAGGCAAAATTTTTTCCAAAAAGTACTTGCTTTTTTCTTTCGTTTCTGTTATCATACTGGGGCGACTGCGTAAGTCGTCTTAAATTGCGTTATATGCGGATAGGAGGTGCAACGTATGGCAAAGTGTGATTATTGTGGCAAGGGCGTTACTTTCGGTATCAAGGTTTCTCACTCTCACAGACGGTCTAACCGTACCTGGAAGCCCAATGTGAAGCGGGTCAAGGCCATTGTCAACGGTACTCCGTGCCAC
>JAZRKY010000183.1:0-2703 GCA_045646585.1 Faecousia sp.
AATGTTACCCTTCCAAGCGAAATAAGGGAGTAACGCCTCGTTATCGGTGGGCTTAGGCTTTTTGTAGAGGTCAGCGGTAACGGGAATGCCGGTTTTTTCTTCGGTTTCCTGAATCAGCTTCAAAAATTCCTCAGGATGGGCTCCAATATGGCGGCGGATTTCCTCCATCGTGGAGGGACGGGGTCGCCACAGGCAAAATCCGTAGGAAATACCATCAGGGGTAATTTCAAAATACAGGCAGGGGTTTTCCGCCCACCACTGCACATCCCGGCGGATGCAAATCCACAGACTTTCCTTGTAAGGCACACTATAGTGAAGCCTTGCGTCCCGATAAATGCGGCTGATTTTTAAAATGTTACCGGGCTTGTCTATAAAAGGGGCGAACAGGTGCTTTCCCAGCGCCTTTGTCGGCTCATAGAGGTATTGCACATAGTCCTTTTTATGGCATATAAACCACTCCCGGTTGTTATTCATACGGATTCCCCAAAGGAAATCCACAGTCTCCGGCGAATATCCGTTAAACATTCTCTGCTTCTCTCTTTTCTATATCTTTCAGTTGTATGGCTACCGTACAGCGGTCAGTATAGGGGCAATCGGGGTAATTACAATCGGTAAAGGTGAGTTCACCGTTCTCAAATTCTGCGCTGACGGTGCGGCTTTGGTCGTTTACCCGGCAATAGCCCGATAAAAAGTACTCTTTTTCCATTTTATTTCTCTTTCGTAACGCAAAGTCCCATAGGCGCAAGCCGCAGCAGGCTCGGTCCTTGGGCAATAATCCGGCTGCCGAACAAAACCGGGTTGGGAGCAATTTCCCAAGGGTCGCAGCTGCGGTTTACATAGATGTGGAGCTTGCTGTTTTCGGTAGTTCTCGTAAAATGCAAAAGTCCGTCGGCGGCATAGCAAAATTCCGTTTTGCCTGTCCGCAGGGCTTCTTCCTTTGTCCGCAGCGCCCCAAGCTGGCGGAAATAAGCAACCAACAGGGCATTTTCCTTGCCCCAAGGGTAGGGTCGGCGGTTAAAGGGGTCTTTACTGCCTTCCATTCCTGCCTCATCGCCATAATAAATACTGGGCGCGCCGGGGAGAATAAACTGCAAAAATGCCGCCATTTCTAAGCGTTCTTCTGCAAGGCGGCGCTGGTTTGGAGGGAGCTTTCGCTTTGCCATTTCCTCCCGGCTGCCCTGGAAAGCATCTACAAGGGCGGTTAAAATCCGGGGAGTGTCGTGGGTACCCAGCAGATTCATATTACAATGGATAACCTGCGGTGGGTAGTTTTCCAATATGGTCATAATCTGCTCGCGGAACTGATGACCGTCATCTGCGCCCCGCATAAAGTTTAGTATGGCAGTGCGGAAGGGGTAATTCATACAGCTATCCAGTTCCCCGTCCACAAAGTACCGCCGGCGAATATCGTAGGCAATCTTGTTGGAAGCATCCTCCCATACCTCGCCAATGAGCAGCGCATCGGGTTTTATCTGACGGATGCGGTTTTTCAGCCGCAGAACAAAGCTGTCGGGCAGCTCGTCTACCACATCTAAGCGGAAGCCGTCTGCGCCCAGCTTCAGCCAGTGGGCAACCACAGAATCCTCGCTGTCGATAATGTAACCCATAAAAGAGGGGTCGTTTTTGTTAACTGTGGGCAGGGTGTCAAAGCCCCACCAGCTATTGTAGCGGTCGGGATAGTCATAGAACTGATACCAGGAATAATAGGGCGAGCGTTGGCTGCTGTAAGCGCCATTTCCCCCAAAATTACCGTACTTATCAAAATACAGACTGTCTGCGCCGGTGTGGGAAAACACACCGTCCAGCACCACCCGAATACCCCGGGCGTGGGCTGCTTCGCACAGGGCGACAAAATCTTTTTCCGTTCCCAGCATCGGGTCGGGGGTTTTATAGTCGCCGGTGTCGTAGCGGTGGCTGGAAAAGCTCTTGCTGATGGGATTGAGATAAAGTATACTGACGCCAAAAGAGGCGATATAGTCCATTTTTTCGGTAATTCCCCGGAAATTGCCGCCGAAAAAGTCGTTATTCAGCACACGACCCATTTCGTCCGGCTGCCAAAAAACATCCTCGTCCCAGCTTTTGTGCAGGACATAGGGCTGTAGCTTTCCGGTTAAATCACATTCGCCTGCCTTGCAAAAGCGGTCGGGAAAAACTTGATAAATCACAGCACCCTTTGCCCAATCAGGGGTGGTAAAGTCGGCGGGAATACAGCTCACCTGCCAAAGGCCGCCATCTTCCATATTGGTATCATTTCCTTGCTTAAACAGGCGGAAAAAGCCGCAATCCTTATGAATGCGGAAATAGTAAAAAAAGAGCCCGGTTTCTGTAAAGGCAAATTCTCCCCGAAAAATGTTATAAAGCCCATCCCGCCGGCAAAAAACCATCGGCACGCAAAAAGCCTCCTGCCCGTTTTCCCGGCAGAATACACATTCTGCGCGGATAGCCGGCACAGAGGTGGGGATATAGATATGCAGAGTGCAGTTCTCCCCGGGCGTAAGTGTACCAAAGGGGGATTTATAGCATTCTTTTTTCGAGTCAAATAAAATACGCATAAACAGGCTCCAAAGGGAAATTTTGAAAGATTGGAAGCGTGCTTGGCACGCTTCCAATAGGTATTAGTTATGGCACATCTTTGTAAACAGCTCCATATACCGCTGGGCGGGCTTGTCCCAGCTGAAGTCCTGAGACATATCCAATTTTTGC
>JAZRKY010000184.1:0-8068 GCA_045646585.1 Faecousia sp.
ACCATCGCAAACGCTGACCAGCTGGCGGCTTTCGGCGCCATTGTTGGCAATATGGCTGCGGGCATCGAGCAGGATTCCTTCTCCGGTAAGACCGTAAAGCTGATCGCTGACATTAACCTGGGCGATAAGGAAAGCGAAAACAACGAAAAGCTCATTTTCTACCCCATCGGTTATTGGAATAATGAAGGTACTTACGAAAGATTGCCCACAGAGCAGAGAGTAAATGCGGTTGAAAGCGGCTTCTATAACTTCTGCGGTACTTTCGACGGTAACGGTCATACCATCGCCAATTTCTACCAGAACACCTGGGAAATGAAGGGCGACCATAACTGGTACGATCCTGTTAAGGAGCAGTATTACCGGGATGGTATGGGTCTGTTCGGTCGTGTATACGGCGGCACGATCAAGAACCTGACTGTTAAGAATTTCTCCTCTGACGGTGAAATTGCTACCACCGGCGTTATCGCTGCTTATGCAGACGGCGCAACCTTTGAAAATATTGCAATCTTTAACTGCAATCCCCGGGTCTATAACATCGGCAACGGCGGTATTGTCGGCTGTGTTGGCTGGTATGCCAAGGAAGCTGACATGAAGACCACCTTCAAGAATATCACCGTTGATAATTCCAACAAGATTTCTGCCCTGTGGGGCTCTTATGACGTAGCTTGCGGCGGTATCGTGGGACAGAACTATCCCACCAGCGGTCAGACTTCTGCTGGCACGCCCAAGAATGCCGGGGTTGGGTTCACAAACTGCCACATTTCCGCTCAGATGGACGTTTACAACGACGTTTGCGCCAACTATCAGTACTACGCATACCGTTATACGGGCATGCTGATCGGCTCTGTTCGTGAAAACGTAACCATCGACGGCCATTCCTATCCCAATATGGACAAAATATCCGCAAGCGGCTGTACTGTCCACTTCGGCACCTGGAATGACTATTATTACTGCGAAATTATCGATAATACCACGGCTTCTTATACCCACGACTACCAGATGAGCCGCTTGGTAGAAATTAAGGCCATTAACGGCACGGCCATTACCTATCTGGATGGCACTACCGGCACCGTTCCGGCTTCCGGCAGAGCCAACTATGTAATAGTTAACGGCGACCACGCAACCGAGAATGCAACCTGCTATCACTTCAAGGACGGCGAGGTTTGGGAACACGAAGATGCCGGCACCGAGATCGTTGACGGTAAGGAAGTTCTTGTAGAAGACAAGCAGCACATCTATCTGGAGTTCAACAACCTGGTCACCGGCTACGGCTGGGGTGTAACCAGCAGAGGTTTTAATAACCTTGATGGTGTTACTAATCTTGATATTCAGCAGGGAAATCAGGAATCCTCTGTTAAGAAGTTCGAGGGTAAACTTAATGCTCTCACAACCGATAGAGTATATACTATCGACGAAATCTTCGCATATATTGACGATTGCGGTGTTAAGATTGTTGACGGTGCTGTTAATGTAACAATTACCAATCTTGACGAAAACGGCAATGTTATTGCAACGTTTACTCGTGGCGAAAAGTGGAACGAGGGTACGATTAGTTTCGAGAACACAGGTAATATCGCAATTACTATCCAGGACTACTACTTCTGCAAGGCGACTACAATTAATGCAAATGTAACAGGTCGTGTTGCGGAAGAAAAGTTCGATGTTGTCATGAACAACGGCGATTTCCTGCACCGTGTGGGTAATAGCGGCACCGTTCCGCTGGATAGACTCTTTAAGGCTAAGGACGGCGTAAAAGTTGGTACAATTTCTGTAACTGTTGAGGCAGTGAATGGCACCAGCGCAAGCGGTACATACTCCAACAACGCTATTCAGTTCTCCGGTACGGGTGTTGTTAAGGTAACGATCACCGATAATGACTACTGTACACCTACCGAGCTGCTCCTCGAAGTCGTGGATGCAGTTAATGCTACTGGTGCAATGAGTGCAACATCCAATAACGTTGTTTTGCTGAATAATGCAGGATTTAGCTCTTTGGAGGTTTCCGGTGGCTATACCCTGTTTGGTAACGGCTTTACCCTTACTTGCGGTAGCGACTCTGCGGCACTTGATATGGGTTACGCATTTGTAACACTTAACAACGGTACGCTTGACAATGTGCAGATCGTATGTCCCAATTTTGATTATGCAGTACTGTATAAGTCTAATATGACTGAGTCCGGTAATCGTAAGGAAACTACAGACAAGACTCGTTATTACAACGTTAAGAGCGGTGTTATGGTTTCCGGCAACAGCCAGATTCTTAACTCTCGCGTTTCCGGTGCACGTGCGGCTGTGAATGTTACAGGCGGCAATTTAATCATTGATAACTCTCGTCTTGAGGGCGGTGCAGTCGCAACACTTCTTGTAGGTGCAGCTAACAGCCTTAAACTGAAAGATGTAACGCTTGTCCAAAAGCCTACCGCCTCTACACATGATGCAAACAAGACGATAATGGGTATGAGTGTACTGTATCTTTGCGATACTGATGGCAATGCTACGGCGACCACACTTGAAGGCTCCTTAGTCCAGTATGCTTGGGCTGACTCCAGTTGTACGGGATATATGCCGAGTGGCACTAGCAGCATTGCAGACAACGTTCTGAAAAAGACAAACTATACGCATACTGTGAATGGAAAGACCTGTGTTAACTTGGGCTTTGCTTATATGCCTAACGAGGGCACAACTGTTAAGCAGCCTGGCAATATTACCGATAATAGGACGAATAGTGCTGCAGTACCGTATGCCTATGAGGAAGTTAAGGCATCGGTGCCAGTGAGTGGTGTAAGTGTAGCGATAACAACATATGTTTACTCTTATAAGAACGACAAGGGCACGGCAGACAATTTCATGACAGAATCTACTTATGTACCTAATAAATACGGTGATATTATCACGGTAAGCTATTCTGACTCGGCAGATGGCATTGCTATGGGCAAGTCCTTTGGTACAGACGGTTGGGTATATGAGCTTAACGTAGATCTGGATAAGCTTTCTGGTTACAAGCTTGATTTCAGCAAGCTTTCCATGAGCGTTAATGGTGTGCCTGTTGTCGACTTTAAGGTTAATGGCGATGCGAAACCCACGTCTCCTGTTGCGGTTACAGCGGGTGGTGTGTCCTATGTACTTACTGCTACCGTGAATGATAAAGAGTGCGCGGTTACTCTAATTGTGACGGGTGTAGAAACCAGCAAACGTGCGCCATATCTTGTTGATGAGAATGGTAATGAGATTGCTGTTGACCGTGTTGCGTGGGTTGCACATCTTAATCTAAAGGGAAAATCTGGAACTACCACTGTTTATGGTGGTGCTGTGCCTGTTTTAGAGGGCGTCTATATTAGATATTGGAGTGTATCCCAAAGCAAGTATGTCACGGTGCCTCTTAGCGATCTAACACCAGATTCTGAAGGCAAGGTAAACAGCACGAATAGTTATTGGGAGTACACGGATCCCGATGGAGACTTTACCCTGAAAATTGAGCATACAGAAAACCCGTATCATAGTAGTAATGGTATATATGGTATGCCTGTTGTCTACAATGGAAAGCTTTATTTTGTGCCGGCTTCATCCACTGGATTGGTTTCGAGTGGTAGTGGCGCAAGAACACCTACATTTAAGTATACATTTACAGATAATAATGGTGGTGCGCTGGAGTTTAAGCATACATGGACACTTACTATTGATACCAAAAACACTGTGGATTATACTACCGTGTGTGGAGAGTCTTCTAGTGGTAGCACCGGTACGTGCCTTGCGGCTGGAACAATGATCACAATGGCAGATGGCTCTAAGAAAGCTGTTGAGGATATTCAGCTTGGAGAAATGGTTATGTCGTTTGATCATATGACGGGAAAGGTTGTGTATAGAGAAGTTATTTGGACTATTGCCACCCCCGGAGAATTCTTTGTAAATTCCTTTGTTTTTGATGACGGAACAAAACTTGTGACAATCAACGAGCATGGTATTTTTGATCTTGACTTGAACAAGTATGTCAATATTGATCAAAATAACTATCATGATTATTTAGGACATCGATTTGTATCTATTGATTCTGAAGGAAATATTGGAATAAAGATTCTTGTTGACGTAGTGGCTAAGTGGGACTCTGGTTATAAGTATGATATTATTACAGATAAGACCTTCAACTATGTTGCTGAAGATCTTTTAAGTGTAACGCATACGCTTGTTGCAGGTAGCAATACATTTGATTTTGGCGATAACTTGACTATTGACCAAGAAAAGATGCAAGCTGATATCGAAAAGTATGGTCTTTACACTTATGAGGAATGGGAACCCTACTGTGATTATGAAACATTTGTGAAATATCAAATGCCTATTTACAAAGTGGGTGTGGCCAAGGGACTGTATACTGAAGAGTTTATATTAGAAGTGTTTGAAACTTATCTATATAATGAATCTGCTTTAGTACAGTGATTAAAGAGCATAAGGAAGAAGTGACTTCTATTCCCTGCAGATGGTGGCATTTAAATGATTCTTCTATGCCATGAAGCGAAAAAAACTTAATGAAAAAGCCTAACGCATTTTGCGTTAGGCTTTTTTGCGTCAAGGGAGTGCAAAAGGGGGAATTGTAGGGAACGGATCCTTCGGCTTCGCTATGCTCCGCTCAGGATGACAGGGAGGGGGAAATTGACAATAGATGTACCGTTCCCGCTAATGCAGAAGTTACGGAAGCGCAAGCTGGACTGTGCAGCAAATCGCTTGAAGCTGGGAAGAAATTACATAGCTTCTAACTATGTGATTGTCCATGACAATGGAAAACCTATTTACCCAGAATATCTTTCTCAGATGCTAACGAAGCTGCAGGATCGTTGTGGCCTTCCTCGTTGCCGTTTCCACGATCTTAGACACCTGTGTGCGTCGATCATGTTGATGCAGGGTGTTAACGTAAAGGTAGCACAATCAATGCTGGGACACAGAGATGTGCAGACCACCCTCAATATCTATGCACATGTGCTGCCTTCTTCTGCCAGAGAGGCGGCAGAGAAGATTGGTCAGTTGGTGTATTTTAGTGATGTTGGCTGAGTTTCATCACGCATTTCATCGCTCACGGTGGCTGAAAAATGAGCGATGAAACACTCTTACCAAAGCTTGAGCCTATGAAGAGCGGCGCGGGAAGTGGCAAGGCTTGCGATTGCGGCTTTTGACGGCCCCGTCGGCGAGAGGTCGGCTGATGGAGGTACGAATACCCGTTCTTTGAACGATCGACTGGCAAGGTCGGCTGACATAACTCGGCTTCAAGTCCCGCCTCGCCCACCAAAAAATAACGGACATCCGAAAGGGTGTCCGTTATTTTTTAAGTGATGCGTTCCTTGCGGAACGTGCTGCGCACTGCGTGCGTGATGCAGACTTCGTCTGTGATGCACGCCTTCGGCGCGTGAGCAGAACGCATCGCATCACCTATCACGGCGCAGCTGCATCACGTATCATTGAACAATGTATGTCGGCGGCTAAAAACTCCTATGATTGTATTATCTCTTGGATTGCAATGAACTAATACTACTTTTAGTCGTTCTTTTTGGTTCTTTTCTCTTTTCAATCTTCTATAAAAATGCCGTTTTCAGAGAATGGATGGAAATAATAACACCATTTGGTGGTATTATTAACAACATCAAACAGTTTTGTGGTACATTACCTCAAAAGAGGGGGAATGATGTGTGAAATATTAGCGCATTGCCGACCTGCGGGAAGATGCAGACCTTAAGCAGGAGACGGTTGCCAGACTGCTTGGAACGAACCGGACACAGTACAGCCGATGGGAAAGGGGGAATGGGAGATCCCGTTTCACCACGCAATAGCGCTGGCAAATTACTACAAAGTCAGTCTCGATTACATAGCCGGACGCACAAATAACAAAAGCGGCGGCGTGAAATAACAGAATATCACCCCCTGATGTAAGGATTATTTTGCATCAGGGGGTGTGCCTATTTAAGCAATGTCATTCAGTTAAGCTTGTCATCCTGAGCGACCCTGAGCAAAGTCGAAGGGGAGTCGAAGGATCTTCGCACTATGAAAGCTGCTTTGCGGGGTCGATAATGCGTAGATTCTTCGACTTCGTTCAGAATGACATATTTTTCCTAACCTAATGACATTGGCCTATTTAAGACAGTCTGCCGGGATTTATAATGTGTGGGGATAATCCCACAGCTGTGGCGAGCGTGTGTGGGAAACGAAAGGTTGACAGGGTGGGTCATTTGGTTTATAATTTTTTGTATAAGGGGTTAGTATGCCCATTTTGGGAAAGAGCCTAAAAAAGGCGCTTTTTAGCGCAAAAACAGGAGAAAAGGAGGGACACCGTATGTTCAGAAAACCCAATAAAGGTATGACCATTGCGGAAATCTGCATTGTACTGGCTGTCCTCTCTATTGTTTCTCTTTCCATCGTTTCCTTTGCGGCTATGGCTACCGGCAGAGGCGCGACAAGCACCGATAAGCTCAAGGTTATGCAGGACATCGAGCTGCTGGAAGCGCTGGTGGATAACTGGTTTAATGAGGCTTATACGATTACAGACAAGCCTGAAGCAAATGACGAAAACAGTTCGTTAATAGTCGGCGATAAGAGCCTTTCTTGGGCAAAGGGCAATTTGATTGTCAGATTTTCAGATGAAGATGTACGAGCCTATCGCTTTGAAACGGTAACGGAGCTGACATTTGAGAAAATGAGTCAAGGCGACGACGATATTTATTTCTGCACTGTTACCTACACCTATCGGCAGAACAAGGATAAGGAAGGAACCTATACATTTTGCGTAAATCCCCGGGTGGGCGAGAGTATTTCCTAAGAAATTTTGAAAGGAGGGCGTCCGATGAAAAAACAGCTACATAGCCGCAGCGGCGTTTCTGTTGCGGAAGTGGTGATCGCCCTCGCTATTATTGCGGTTATCAGCGCCTTTACACTTTCGCTGATTGTAATGTCCATCAGTGTGGAAAGCAAATCTGTGGCAGCCATCGAGGTCAAAAACGCCGCAGAAAACGCCATCGAGTGCTTTCGGTTTGCGAAGAATAATGCAGACCAGGTCTTTTATGAACCTGATAAGGAGGTATATCAAAGGTATAAGTTTACATTATCCACATTGTTTTTTGAGTGTTTGAAAAAAAGCAATCAGAATTACACACATGAGATACTGCCCGATGAAATACATAAAAGCAGCCCTACTGTGCAAGACGGTGTGTGGATTCGGGATGATATTATTCCCGATTGTGTATTCACTTTGATTGTGAATGACTGCACAATTACCATAGAGCAAATTAAAGACGACGAGTTGAATGTGATAGGCTTTTCCTTTGTTGCTGTGCGTGGCGGTGAGGAGCTGGAGCACTTTACTTTCCCGAAGGAGGTAGAGTCGAATGATTAAGAAGCTGCTGTATGACCGAAAGGGCGTTGCCATTGAGCTGGCGATTTTAATGACGATGGTTTGCCTTGCGGTTACCACCATTGTGCTGTCTGCGGCGTTGCTGCAATATGAAAATAAAGTGCAGGCTGAACAGAGAATGGAAGAGAACATCATTTTCGAGCAGATTGTAGAAGCGTGGCTACAAAACACATCTAATGACGCGTATGATTACAAGGATAAAGGCTATGTTGGAGAAGTTAGCAAAGCGAATAATGAACCAATAAAGTTTGAGATTTTTGCTATTGATGAGGCAGAGAATAAAACAATAGTGCTGACGATTGAAATAGAAAACGGCGTAATAACGAAATGGACGAAAGGATGAATGGAAAGTGGCAATGTTTGACGCAGGTGTAAATGCGGTAATCAGCATAGATACAGATGCGGAGGTTATTCGCTTTTACACAGACAGTATGAATAGAAGACAAATTCAGATGGAGGTGGGCTATACCGGCCGTCCTTTCAGCGAGGAGTTTTATCAGAAGCTGGATCAGGCGCTGAAGAGCTATCAGCAGAAAAATCGGTCTATAGGCGCGCCCAAGGTGGCCATTGTTCTGCCTGACCATCTGTTTTTGATGGATACCATCAATGTACCTACCATCGGCAAAAAGGCCATGGAAAATGCCGTTGAGGTAGGTGTTGGCGCGATTTATAAAAATAAGC
>JAZRKY010000185.1:0-6989 GCA_045646585.1 Faecousia sp.
TTATGTCCTCCTACAATATGGTAAACGGCACATATGCCAACGAAAACGCCCATCTGCTAACCGACATTCTGCGGGATGAATGGGGCTTTGATGGCTTTGTGGTTACCGACTGGGGCGCAGACAACGACCATACAGAGGGTGTAAGAGCAGGCTCTAACCTGGTGATGCCCGCACCCGGTCCGGATTGCGCTTTGGAGATTGTGGAAGCTGTGAAAGCAGGCAAAATGGATGAAAGCGTACTGGACAGCCGGTTAGAGGAACTGCTTAAGGTTGTAAATGCTACGGCACAGGCTGTAAATAATGCCCCAAAGGCCTTTGATGCAGAGGCGCATCACGCCCTTGCAAGACGGTGCGCGGAAGAGAGCATTGTGCTATTGGACAATGACGGAATCCTTCCCTTACAGGCAGATTGTAAGGTTGCCCTTATTGGCGATTTTGCAAAAACGCCCCGCTATCAGGGCGCAGGCTCTTCCCAGGTCAATCCCACAAAGCTGGATAATTTATATGATTGTCTGAAGGCTGAGGGTGTGGAAATCGCAGCTTACGCCAAGGGCTTTGACCGCACCTCCCCTGCTCCTGATGAAGCCCTGATTACGGAAGCTGTGGAAACGGCGAAGAAAGCAAAAATCGTACTGCTTTGCGTTGGTCTTGACGAAATTATGGAATCTGAGGGCATGGACAGAACCCATATGCAGCTGAGTAAATCCCAACAGGCGCTAATCCAAAGGGTTTGTGAGGTTAACCGTAATGTGATTTTAGTCCTTTCCGGCGGCGCGCCCTTTGTAATGCCCCAGAGAAATACCTATCGGGCTGCCATTCACGGATATTTAGGCGGACAGGCCGGGGCTGCGGCTATGGCAAACGCCCTTTTAGGCAAGGCAAATCCCAGCGGTAAGCTGAGCGAAAGCTGGCCGCTTAGCTTAGAGGATGTGTCCGCTACGCCCTACTTCCCAAGTAGGGAACGCACTGCCGAGTATCGGGAGGGTCTTTATGTGGGCTATCGGTATTTTGACAGCGCAAACATTCCTGTTCGCTATCCCTTTGGCTACGGTCTAAGCTATACGGAATTTGCCTACAGCGATATTACCGCAAACGAAAATGGAGTCAGCTTTACCGTTACCAATATTGGCGCTCGGGACGGCGCTGAAATCGCGCAGGTCTATGTTTCCTGCAAAAACGGCAACATTTATCGCCCCAAAAAGGAGCTCAAGGGCTTCCAAAAGGTATTTTTGCAAGCTGGTGAGAGCAAGCGGGTAACCGTTTCCCTGGATGACAAGGCTTTCCGTTACTTTAACACCGAGGAAAACGCCTGGGATGTGGAAGAGGCTGACTATGAAATCTTCGTTGGCGCAAATGTGCAGGATACAAGACTTTCCTATACCGTGCATATTGAAGGCAGTATGGCAACCGATAATGCGCCCGATTGTTATAAGTCTTGTGATATAAAGGCAGTTTCCGATAAGGACTTCGAAGCCCTTTTGGGCAGACCTATCCCCGACGGCAGGTGGAGTGGCAAAATCGAGGCAAACGATGCCCTGTGTCAGCTTTACTACGCAAAAAGCGGTGCTGCGCGGCTGCTTTACAGGGTGCTGAGTTCTATGATGCAAAAGGCGGAAGCCAAAGGTAAGCCCGATATTAACATTATGTTTATTTACAATATGCCATTCCGCGCCATTGCCAAAATGTCTATGGGTATGGTATCGAAGAAGATGACCGAGGATATTCTCCTTATTGTTAACGGTCATTTCTTCCGTGGCTTTGGGCGGCTGATTGTAGATTTCTTCAGGAATTTAAGCAGAGGTTCTAAGTTTAACAAGGCAATAAAAGAAAGCAAAGGATGATTTTCTATGATCCGAATTGCAATCGTTGAAGATGATCTCTCCTATTCTAACGACCTGCGGGATTATCTTCACAAATACGAATCAGAAACCAACGAAAAATTTGAAATTGCCACATTTAGCGACGGCAACGAGATTGTTGACAGCTACCATTCCCAATTCGACATTATTCTGATGGATATTGAAATGAAATTTATGGATGGTATGTCAGCGGCAGAGGCCATTAGGAAGGCAGACAAAGAGGTGGTAATCATCTTTATCACCCACACGCCCCAATATGCCATTCGCGGGTATGAGGTGGAGGCGCTGGATTATATCATAAAGCCTGTTTCCTATTTTGCCTTTTCCCAGCGCCTTACCCGCGCCATTACCAGAATGAAAAAGCGGGAGCAAAAGAGTGTAATTATCTCCGTTAAGGGCGGTGTGGTGTGCCTTGCGGCAAACACCATCTACTACATCGAAAGCCAGGGACACGACCTGATTTACCACACCTCCCGGGGGGAATATGTTACCTCCGGCACAATGAAGGAGTCCGAGGAAGCATTGAAAAGTCTCCACTTTTTCCGGGGCAGCAAGTGGTATCTCATAAACCTTGCCCTTGTGGAAGGCTTGGAGGATGGCGCTGCGCGGCTGAAGGACGGAAAATTGGTTTCCCTCAGCCGTGGACGGAAAAAGGAATTTATGGCAGCCCTTGCCCAATACTGGGATGAGGTGATGAAATGACAGGACACGCAATTCCCGATATTCCCCGGATATATACGGCGCTGGCTGAGTGGCTGTCGTGTATGGTAATCGTTCTATCCCTGAAGCCCAATATCAAAAAGCACCGCTTTGCCCTTTATGCCGCAAGCTATCTCGCCCTTTTGATTGTCTTTATGGAGCTGACGGCAAATGTGGTGATTTGGCTGTGGGTTCCCTGTATGCTGCTTGCGTTCGCGGCAATCTGCGGCTTTATCTGCCTTACCACAAAAGACAGTTATTACGAAAGTGTCTATTACGGCGTTTTGGCTTTTTCCTCAGCAGAATGTATCGCCTCTGTAGAGTGGCAGGTAATTAACTACACCTTCCGGGATGTTTCCCAAATACCTCTGTATATTGAGCTGCTTGCATTGGTTTTGATTTACGGCATAATGGCATTTCTGATTTATCAGATGTTCAATAAGCGGACAGCTATCAGCCGCACCTTCCAAATCAATCGCTCTGACTGGTACGCCGCAATTTTTATTGCCGTTGTGGTGTTTATGTTCAGCAATCTGCGGTTTGTTACAGAGGATGCAGCCCTCTCGGGGCAATACTCCCAGGAGATTGCCACCGCCAGAACCCTTGTGGATATTGCCGGCGTTGCCATTTTATACGCCCACTATGTTTCCTGCCGCAACAGCGCTATGCACACTGAGCTGGAGGCGGTGCAGAACACCCTGCAGCTGCAATATCAGCAGTATAAGCAGTCCCGGGAAAGTATTGACCTTATCCATATGAAGTACCACGACCTGAAGCACCAAATTCAGTTCCTGAAAGCAGAACAGGATGCCGTGAAGCGAAATGAATTTCTCGACCAGATGGAAAAGGATATTAAAAGCTTTGAGCTGCAAAACAAGACCGGAAATCCTGTGCTGGACACCATTCTCACCGGCAAAAGCCTTTACTGCTACAAGCACGGCATCACAATGACCTGCGTGGCAGACGGAAAGCTATTGGACTTTATGGATGTTATGGACATTTGTAGCATTTTCGGTAATGCGCTGGACAATGCCATTGAGTCTGCCCTTCGGATTAAAGATAAAGAAAAGCGGCTGATTCACGTTACCGTATCCCAGGTAAATGACTTTGCTATGATTCGCATTGAGAACTACTACGAGGATGTTTTGGAGTTGGACGGCGAGAATTATTTATCCACCAAGCAGGATAAGAAATTCCACGGCTACGGTATCAAGAGTATTCGCTACACCGCAGACCGCTATGACGGCGCTGTGTATATTAACACCGATAACAACTGGTTTGATATTAAAATCGCCTTGCCAATCAAAACGAAATAACAGCAAAAGGCTGCCTCCCAAAGAGGCAGCCTCTCTTTTTTATTGTTGGTTATCTTCTATTTCAGGTACAATGCCATCGGCAACGATGGGTTTTGTTTTACGGCTTGCGATTCTTCTTTTCAGCAGGATACCAAGCCAGATGAATGCGCCAACAGCAAGGGTATCCCAGGCGATTAAGATAAGCTTATAGTAGGCAAAGCCGTTGACAAACTCCACGCCGTGAACAAAGCCGTTCATACCGGCAGAGTTAACAACGGTATAGAGAATATGGTGGGCAGCTTCCCTGCCGTATGCCTGATAATCGGGATACTTGGAAATATCAAAGCCAAAGAGAGCGTCCATACCAACGGTCTTGAGCTTAGCATCGCCGCCGGCGGACAGAGACTGGAGAGTATCCATATAGGAGCCCTTGCCGGAGCCAACCTCATAGTCGGTCAGCACAAAGCCGTTAAAGCCCCATTCGTTCCGAAGCACCTCGGTAATGAGATAATAGTGTCCGCCTGCCCAGGTTCCGCCAATGCGGTTAAAGGAGGTCATAAGCGCGGTAGCTGCAGGAACGGTGGTGGTTTTCCAGTTATAGCCGGTAATTTCACCGTTTTCGTCCTTGATTGCTTCGTTATAGCCGATTTCAACCGTATTGTCGATAATGGTCATTTCAAAGGGCTTGAGATAAAGCTCACGAATGGTCTGCTCATCGGCAAAGGTAGCCAAACCACGCTCATCCCGGTGGGTTTCCTGGTCATTGAGGGCAAAGTGCTTGATAAAGGCGTACATACCCTTTTGGGCTGCGCCGTTTACCTCCGCCTTGCCAAGCACGCCGGAAAGGAAAGGATCTTCCGAGTAATATTCAAAGTTTCTGCCGGCAAAGGGCGTTCTGTGAATATTCATACCGGGACCGTACCAGCCACAGGTATCTGCATACAAACCGTCCTCGCCGATTCCCTTGCCCATTTCCTCAGCCAGTGTAACATTCCAGGCGCAGGCCAGAATGTACTGGGTGGGCCAGGTCATGGCCTGCAGGCCATCGCCGATGGGCATAGAGCCGTGAGCGATAATGTCATTCAGGCCGGCAGGACCGTCAAGGTCGGTAACCTTAGGCTTATTGATAGATTCCATCTCGGGCGAGCAATAACCGCACTCGTCAATGAGCTTGGAGAGCTCTTTGAGGGTAATTTGGTCAAGCAGCTCCTCCCACAGCGGGTCGTCGTAAGGCAGACCCCGCAGGTCAATAAGGTCCACATCGCCCTTTTTGCCAAAGGTCATACCTTCCACCATAGCGGGGGCGTAGGGATTGAGAGAATCAAAGGATTCCAGCACCTTCTTCAGTTCCTCGGTTACAGCCATTTGGAACTGCTTGCCGCCAATTTCCGCGCGGCTGGCTTCATTGGATGCCTCGCCATAGCGCAAGCCGTTATTTTCCATAACCGCCCAGTTGCTTCTGGACAGATATACCGCATCCTCCAAAGTGGAATCTGCAAACTGATTTTGTACCTTTTGCTGACCATCCACAGCATAGGCATAGGTGGTATAATCTGCCTTTTGCTGATTGCAAACGGCAACCGAGCCTTCACCATCTGCATAGGCGCTGTCATCTGCCTTGCCATCTGCCCATTTGGACATATCCAGAGCAACCTCGCCACTATCCATTTTGGCATTCAGAATGGCATTAAGGGCTTCGTGGGCGTTTCCGGCTGCGGTAATGTAGTAATTGCCCGCATCCAAAACATAGCCGCCGCGCCCTTCATTGGCGTTTACATCATAGCTGGTCAGATCCTTAAGATTGACAGTGATATTGATGGTTTCCGATGCACCGGGGGCAAGGTTTGCGGTTTTGGCAAAGCCGATGAGGACAACGGAAGATTTCTCCACATTTCCCAAATAAGGTGCTTGTCCGTAAATCTGAACAACATCCATACCGGCTCGTTGGCCGACATTTTTAACGGTTACGGAAACGGTGATATTGCCCTTGGCATCGGGAGCGGACATTGTGAAATCGGACCATTGGAAATTGGTGTAGGACAGACCGTAGCCAAAGGGATAAATAACCGTATTGGCATAATCATAATTGCCTACATTGGCTGTCCCCAACAAAACATCCTCATAGCGGGTTTCGTAGTAGCGGTAGCCAACATAGATGCCCTCGCTGTAATTAACATAGTAATAGGGATTCTTCGTGCCGGTGAAGCGGAAATCACCCATATTCTGCATAGCGGGAGAAGAGAAATTATCATACACCCAGGTATCCACCAGGCGGCCGGAGGCGGAAATTTCGTTGCCATCGGCATCGAAGCCCGTCATCATATAGCCAAGGCCATAAGTGCCGGTTCTGCCTGCGCCGGGGAAATTGATGACGGCGCTAATATTTTCATACTGGGAGACCCAGCCAAGCTCGATAGCGTTATTGCAGTTGACCAGCAAGATTACATCATCGAAATTATCGTTGAGGTAGGAGATAATTTCAAGCTCGGTCTTGTCCGGCTCTAAGTAGTGCTGTCCGGCTTCGCCGCCGAAGGCTGCCATATCTCTTGCTTCGTCGCCGCCCTCACCGCCGGTACGGGAGAGAACGAACATAGCAACCGTGCCTTCAAAGGTGCTCACGAGGCCCTTATACTTTGTAATCTCTTCAAGGGGACATTCGTTAATGGACCAGTCAAGGTCGGCGCCATAATTCACAACGCCTACGCCCCGCTTGTAGCCGGAGCCTGCGCCGGACTTATAAAACTCCCAAAGCTTGTCATTAACGATAAGACCTGCATTTTCAAGGCCTGCTTTCAGATCCTTCGTCAGTTCAAAAGAGCCGGAGCCTGAGCCGGAGCCGCCGCTGACCAAATCCACGGAGGAACGGCTGAAAACGCTAAGCTTTGTTCCCTTTGCTAAGGGCAGAATGCCGTTATTTTCCAGCAGCACGATGCCCTCCTGGGCGATTTGGGCAACCTTGCCCTCTTCGTAGGCGTAAAGCTCGCTGGGGCTATTAAAGTCGCTCTTATAATACTGCACATCCGCCCCCAAGGTATCGCCTTTCAGGCTGGAGGATGTAGAGCCGAAGAATTTTTCGAAAATATTGTCGAACTTGTACAGGGAAAGTGTATTGAGCACGATTGTAAAAACAAACAGC
>JAZRKY010000186.1:0-3835 GCA_045646585.1 Faecousia sp.
ACATGGCTACGATCCGACTTCCACCGGCACGGCCGGTGGTTATGATTATTCTGCGGTATCTAAGGATTTACCAAAGACAAAGAAACGGTCGAATAGGTACTCTGTTACGAAGTTCACAACCATTGTCAGTACAACCACAATATATTCATTCCACATAATGCCGTAGCTGGGTTCGGTGAGGGCGGCAGTCCACAAGGTGGATAGGGGAGTGAAAACTGCATAGAATGCGGCTACCTTAGCCATAGCTACAGGAACATTTGCTGCAGATTTGAAGGTGAATTTCCGATTGAGTGTAAAATTCCAGACGACGGAGAGAATCAGAGAAAGCAGATAAGAAAACCAGTAGTCCCAATAGAGCAATTCGTTGAACAGGGCGAAAGAGCCGATTTGGATTGCGCCTGCGCTGATGGAAAACAGCAGAAATTTCACAGAACGAAGGAACTCTTTTCTTGCTTGATTGTCTTTCATTATTATCACCTCAGTGTTAGATTATGTATAGTATATTACATTTTTCCCCAAAAGGCTACTGTTTTTTTGTAGGGCATCAAAGCAGGGCCTGTCCGTTGACAAGGGGGAGGGGAATTGATATAATCATGGAAAATCAATCCGTTAAGGTTTTGTGGAGATAGAAATGGACATTAAGAAGCTGCGAGGATACATTTATCCCAACATATTTGCCACCGTTGGCGTATCGCTGTACATCCTTGTGGATACCTATTTTATATCTGCCTGCGCCGGAACAAACGGCATTACTGCCCTTAATCTGGCGATGCCCCTGTACAGCGCTATTTTTGCGGTGGCAGCTATGCTGGGTAACGGCGCGGCAACGGCATTTTCCCTTGAAAAAGCCGCTTCCGGGAAAAATGGGGGCAGTTATTTTTCCCAGGCGGTAATGACCAATTTACTGCTTAGTATTCCCTTTGTCCTTGGCGGCGCGTTTGTGCCGGAAAGGATTATGGCTTTTTTAGGGGCGGATGCCGCCATTATCGAAACGGGATATACCTATGTCAGAACATTCCTTGTTTGTACGCCCTTTTTCTTACTTAACGGCAGCTTTACAGCCTTTATAAGAAACGACGGCTCGCCCAATATCGCTATGGCGGCAACGCTGATTAGCTGCCTTTTTAATGTGGTGTTTGATTATATTCTGATGTTCCCTTGCGGACTTGGTATGTTTGGCGCTGCCTTGGCAACCGGAATTGCGCCGGCGGTCAGTATGGCGGTGTGCCTTGCGCATTTTTTGTCCAAAAACAATACTATCCGCTTTCGTTTTGTTCTGCCCGACTTAAAGAAGGTCGTTCGCGCCTGCCGTTTGGGTATCGGCTATTTTGTCAGCGAAATTTCCAGCGGTGTATCGGGCTTTGTGTTTAATAAAATCCTGCTGAGCATTGTAGGAAATGTTGCGGTTGCCGCCTATGGGATTGTTGCAAATGTTTCCATTGTGGGAACGGCAATCTTCTCCGGTGTTGCCCAGGGACTTCAGCCGATGGCAAGCCGGGCCCAGGGCACAGGGGATTTGGCAGCCAGACGGGCGGTTTGCCGCTATAGCTTGAAAACAGGGCTTATTATCGCTGCCGGGGTTGCTCTCCTTTTTGGGGTTTTTGCCAGAGAGGTGGCAGAAATATTCAATAGTGAAAACAATGACCAAATGACTATGCTGGCGGTAGGTAACCTTCGCTATTATGTTGTCGGTTTTCTGCCGGCGGCGGTAAATATCATTTTGTGCGGCTATTTTGGCGCCATCGGCAGAGACCGGCTTTGCTCCATTATTTCCGTTTCCCGGGGCATTGTTGCGATAGTTGCCTTTACGGTGATACTCTCCCGGCTGTTTGGCATTGTGGGCGTTTGGATTGCCTATCCGGCGGCAGAATTGTTTACTTTGTTGTTGGCGATTTTACTTATTGGGAAAAAAGGGCTGTAAATATAAAAAATTGCTGACATTTGGAAAATTGTGTGTTATATTGTTATTATAAAATGAGGGGGTGGCCTTATGAAGGTTTTGAAAGAGAGAATAGTTCGGGATGGGGTTATCAAAAGCGGCGGTGTGCTGAAGGTGGACAGTTTCCTCAATCATAGGATTGATGTAGAGTTGACCGAGCAGATTGCAGCGGAGTTTTATAAGCTGTTTTCTGATAAGAAAATTACGAAGGTGCTTACCATCGAGACCTCCGGCATCGCAGTTGCCTATCCTGTTGCCCGCGCCTTTGGCGTACCCCTTGTTTACGCCAAAAAGAACGCATCTGTAAATATGGACGGACCGCTTTATGTCGCAGAAATTGACTTAGACAACAAAAAGCCCGGTAAGGTTATTATTTCCAAGAAGTTCCTTAACGCGGATGACCATATCCTGATTATTGACGATATTATGGCAAACGGCTATTCCCTGCAAGGGCTTATCTCCTTAGTGGAATCGGCTGAGGCATCCGTTGAGGGCTTGGGCATTGTGATTGAAAAGGGCTTTCAGGAGGGCGGTCATCGTATCCGCAATTTGGGCTATGACCTGAAATCCCTTGTGATTATTGATAATATGGATGCGAAAACCGGCGAAATCACCTTCCGCGACGAATGAAAATTATACAGCCCCGTGAGCTTCACGGGGCTGTTTGACAGTAACAGGAGCATACCTTATGATGGATAAAAATATATATAATCAATATGTGCAAATTCTGCACGAAGAGCTTGTGCCGGCTATGGGCTGCACAGAGCCGATTGCCATCGCCTATGCCGCGGCGCTGGCGAGAAAAACCTTGGGCTGTATGCCTCATCGGGCGGAAATTCGGGCGAGCGCCAACATTATTAAGAATGTAAAGAGTGTGGTTGTACCCAATACGGGCGAGCTACGGGGCATTGCGGCGGCGGCGGCCGCCGGTATAGTTGCCGGTCAAGCCGATGCTAAGCTGCAGGTTTTATCTAATGTTACAAAAGAGCAGGTTGCCCGGATTGCTGAGGCGTTGCGTCAAATGCCCATTTCCGTTGAGCAATCGGATAAGCCCTATGTGTTCGATATTCAAGTTTGGCTTTTTGCAGGGGATAGCAGCGCTTTTTGCGAGATTGCGGGCTATCACACCAATGTAATTTGCCTTATGAAGGACGGCACTATACTTGAGGAGCATCCCTACGCGGAGCAGACCGCATCCTATAAAACCGACCGCAGCTTGCTCAATATTTCCCACATTGTTGCCTTTGCAGATTCGGTGGAGATTGACGATGTGCGGGAGCTGCTGGATAAACAGATTGCCTGCAACACCGCTATCGCCCAAGAGGGGCTTTCCGGGCGTTGGGGCTCTCAAATCGGGCAGGTGCTTTTGCAGGCCTATGGCGATAATGTCCATACCCGGGCAAAGGCAATGGCTGCCGCAGGGTCTGACGCCCGTATGAGTGGTTGTGAGCTGCCGGTTGTGATTAACTCCGGCAGCGGTAACCAAGGGCTTACCGCATCCCTTCCTGTTATCGTGTACGCAAGGGAAATGCAGGTCTCTGCGGAAGAGCTGTATCGGGCTTTGGTGGTATCGAACCTTGTTACCATCCACTTAAAAACCGGCATTGGCACCCTTTCTGCCTATTGCGGCGCAACCAGCGCAGGCTGTGGCGCAGGAGCCGGTATCTGCTACCTTCACGGCGGCAAGAACGATGAAATTGCCCACACGGTTGTAAATGCCTTAGCCATTAACTCCGGTATGATTTGTGATGGCGCAAAGGCAAGCTGCGCGGCAAAGATTGCCTCTGCCGTTGAGGCTGGCTTGCTGGGCTGGCAGATGCAGATGCAGGGAATGGAATTTTTGGGCGGTGATGGCATCGTTACCAAGGGCGTGGAAAATACCATCCGTAATGTAGG
>JAZRKY010000187.1:0-6939 GCA_045646585.1 Faecousia sp.
CCACCATTTATGAGGTGGAGTGCGCCTGCGGTTATATCGTAGATTTCGACGAAGAAACCTTGGAAAAGGGCTCTATGGAATGCCCCAACTGCGGCGAACTGCTGGAGTTCGTGGTAGAAGACGACGAGTAATTAAATGAAAAGCCGTGGGCAACAGCCCACGGCTTTTAACTTGCAAAAAAGAGCCGAACGGTTAAGGCGGCGGTGAAGAAGCCTACAAAGTCGGCAATTAAGGAGGCAAGGACGGTGTAGCGGGTCTTGCGGATACCCACCGCGCCAAAATAAACGCTGATGGTGTAGAAGGTGGTCTCCGTAGAGCCTAACATTACGGCAACTGTCCGCCCAATTTGAGAATCCACGCCATATTCTGCCATTAGGTTTGCTCCCACCGCCAAGGCGGCGCTGCCGCTGACAGGTCGAACTAACACTAATAGTGCTGTCTCCGGCGGAATACCAAAGAAAGAAAAGAGAGGGGAGAGCAATCGCCCCAAAAGCACCAATGCGCCCGAGGAACGGAGCATTGTTACGGCGGTAAGCAAAATCACAAGGGTGGGAATCAGGGTGAAAAGGAGCTTTAAGCCCTGACCTGCGCCGGTGAGCAGCAGGTCGTAAGTATTCTCTCTCTTGCGGAGTGCCCACAAAGACGCTAAAAGCAAAATGCCCGGCACGATATAATCACTCATTTGCGCCACACCTTAGAAAGCCCCCAAGCGGCGGTTAGTCCCAATCCCGCAGAGCATAAACTGGTTATCCATACCGCGGGCAAAATATCAAAGGGTGTATTGCAGCCCAGAGACGCCCGCAGGGCGGCAACGGTGGAGGGAATAAGCTGAATAGAGGCGGTGTTGAGAACGATGAGCCGGCAAAGCTCGTCGCTGGCTACACCGCCTTTTCCCTTTGCCAAATGCTCTGCTGCTTGGATGCCCATTGGCGTTGCGGCGTTTCCCAAACCTAAGAAATTGGCGCAGATATTGGCGCTCAAGCTGCCGGACAGGGCGGCATTGTTTTTTGCGCTGGGAAAGAGCCGATACAGCAGCGGAGAGAGCAGTCGGGAAAGGGCGTTTGTAATCCCTGCTTTATCCATTAAGTGTCCCACACCTGACCAAAGGCAGATAGGACCTGCAATAGAAATTGCCAAGGTAATACCGCTTTGCGCCCCTTGCAATACAGCCACGCCCAGCGCCCCGCCGCTTCCTGTAAGAATTGCGGCAAAAATAGAAACGGCTAAACAGCCGGTGAAAATATAGCTCATTACCATAAAAATCCCTCCGCTAAACCCTACGCAAGTATAGTTTTTCTGAGAACATAAATTCTTTATTAAAATATGAAAATTCATTTGACAAAAGGGCGCGCATTTGCTATTATATTAAAAATAAATCGTTTCGCGGGAAAGGAAAAAAGAGAGAATGCAAAATAACGGAATTGTGCGCAAGGTGGACGAATTGGGCAGAATCGTACTTCCCATTGAAATCCGGCGGGTTATGGGGATTTCAGAGCGGGATGCGCTGGTAATCAGTATCAACGAAAATGAAATTGTAATGCGTAAGCACGAGCCCATCTGCCTTTTCTGCGGCAGTAACCGAAATCTAAAGGATTTTCGCGGAAAAACAGTCTGCGCAAGCTGTATCCGGGAAATGAATAAATAACAAAAAGGCACCACGGATTTCCGTGGTGCTTTTCCTATAATTTCAGGGAAATATCGTAAACCTCATTTTTGGGAAGTGAGAGTTCAGATGCGGTTTGCTTAATGGCATCCTTCTTGGAAAGACCGCTGTCAATCAGCGCCTGCAACCGGGCGGCAATCACATCTTCTGTGATAACCTCCGGCGCTTTTTCGGTTGCGCCGGCTACCACAAGGACAAATTCGCCCTTAGGGGCTTGCTCGGTATACTTTTCTATAGCACCTGCCAGGGTGGTGCGGATAACCTCTTCGTGGAGCTTTGTCAGCTCCCGGCAAAGGCTGATGCTGCGCTCACCCCCAAAGACCTCCGCCATACTTTCCAAGGTGGCTAAGAGCTTGTGAGGGGCTTCGTAGAAAACCATTGTCCGTTTTTCGTCTTTTAAGGATTCCAAATGCTCCCGGCGGCTCTTTTTGGCGGTGGACAGAAAACCCTCAAAGCAGAATCTGCCGGTGCTTTGCCCGGAAATGCTAAGTGCGGTAATCACCGCGCAAGGACCGGGAATGGCGCAGACCGTAATACCAACCTCAGCGCACTGCTTTACCAAATCCTCGCCGGGGTCAGAGATGGCGGGGGAGCCGGCATCTGATACCAGCGCGCAGGTCTCACCGGCTAAAATCCGTTCCACAATCAGATTGCCTTTTTGCGCCTTGTTATGCTCAAAGTAGCTGACAAGGCTCTTTTTTATGCCCAAATGGTTTAATAGCTTAATGCTGACCCGGGTGTCCTCTGCGGCGATAAAATCCGCCTGTTCTAAAGTCTCCCGGCAGCGGATGGAAATGTCGCCCAAGTTACCGATGGGGGAGGGGACAAGATATAACATACCTGCCATAGTTAGCCTCCTGTGTGATAGAGCTTGCGGTAGTAATTTGTGGGTGTGCCGTCAGATGTATAAAGACTTTCTTCCTCCCAGATAAGCCCGGGCTTTCCGCCTTTGCGAAATTGCAGAAGAATAAGTGTTACAGGTCCATCCTGCTTATGCCGCAGGAGCAGTAACCGCTTTGCCTCTAATTTATATTGCGCGCCCCAGGCGCAAAGCTCAGATAGTCTTTCCGGTCTATGTACCATAAAGAAATCCCCGCCGTATTGCAGCGCCCAAGCGGCGGCTGAGAAGAGCTCCTGGAGGGAGCAGCAGTCCTCCCGACGGGCAAGGGGTGTTTTTTGGCTTTGCGGACCGGCGGAAAAATAGGGAGGATTGGAAATACAGCAAGAAAAGCTGCCGGGAGCAAAAATTTCTGGAATGTTCCGCAGGTCGCCGCATACACTATTAAGACGATGGGAGATATGGTTAGCCTCGGCATTATGCAAAGCCATTTTATGGGCGGCGTCAGAAATTTCGATACCCTGCACCGTACAGGCACCATCCAAGGCGCACAGCAAAAGCCCTAAAGTACCGCAGCCGGCACCCAAATCCAACACCCGGGCATTTTTTGGCAGCCTTGCAAAATGGGCAAGGGCGATAGAGTCGGTGCTCAGCGGAAAACTGTCCGGGCAGAGCTCCAAAGTAAAACCGTTATGCAGATGTTCCATATATCCTCCATATACCTACATATAACCTCTATAAAGAGAAAAATCAGCCTGTGCACCGTAACCGGCAGCACAGGCTGAATGCAAAGTCGGAGAATCAGCCTTCCTCGATTGCTTCTACGGGGCAGTTGTCTGCGCAAGAACCGCAATCGACACAAATGTCAGCGTTGATTACGTACTTGTCCTCGCCCTCGGAGATTGCCTCAACGGGGCAGTTGTCTGCGCAAGAACCGCAGCTAACGCAAGCGTCAGTAATTTTGTAAGCCATGGTATTCCCTCCAGTTTATATGTGTTTTAATGCGTTCTTACTAAACGCAACTCTATTTTAGCACGGATTTTATAAATTGCAACCGCTTTTTTACGGTTGGGTATATTTTTTCGCCCCATCGGGAAAAATTTTCCGGGAAAAGAGGGGTGAAACGGTGTGCAGTATGGAAAAACAGCCCAGAAAACCTTGCGACTTGCTGCCGAAAAAGCGCGAGGCTTGGGGCATAGCTATGTGGGAAATGTCCATTTGTTCCTGGCGCTGACCCAGGCGGAGGGAATTGCGGGTCAGCTTTTAAGAGGGGCTGGGGTGGAAGAAGAAATGGTATGGTGTATGGCGGCGGTGCTGTACGGACAGGGAACGCCGGGACTACCACTGCCCCAGGGCTTTTCTCCCCGCACCAAGGAGGTACTGCGAAATGCCTCCCGGGAGGCAAGAGCCTTAGGCAGCCGCCAGGTGGAGCAGGTGCATATTCTTTTGGCTCTCCTACGGGAGGAAAACTCGCCTGCAAAGGACTTGCTTACGCTCTGCGGTGTGGATACCCAGTTTTTATTTACCAAAACAGTGGATTTTGCCCATTTGGAAAACAGTCAAAATGTGAAAAGAAAAAAGGAGGGTTTTACTACGAAGCTGCTGGAACAGTTTAGCGAGGATCTCATCAGCAAGGTGGCAAATATGGAGCCTGTGATCGGCAGAGAACGGGAACTGGATATGGTGGTTGGTATTCTCAGCCGAAAAAACAAAAATAATCCTGCGCTGATTGGTGAACCGGGCGTAGGTAAGACAGCCATTGCCGAGGGCTTAGCCCAGCGAATGGCGGCAGGAAATGTACCGCCCCAATTAAAAAATAAGCGCCTTGTGAGCCTGAATATGGCAAATTTGGTGGCAGGCACAAAGTACCGTGGCGAATTTGAGGAACGGCTGCGGGATTTGCTTGCGGAAATTCGTCGCAGTGGAGATGTAATCCTCTTTGTGGATGAAATGCACACCATCGTAGGCGCAGGCGCGGCAGAGGGCGCTATTGATGCGGCCAATATCTTAAAGCCTGCCTTAGGCCGCGGAGAAATTCAGATGTTAGGGGCTACCACCCGGGAGGAGTTCCGCAAATTTATCGAAAAAGACCCGGCTTTGGAGCGCCGTTTTCGCCCAGTTTTGGTGGAAGAGCCATCTGTGGAAGCCACAATGACCATTTTACGCGCCCTAAAGCCCGGCTTGGAACAGCATCATAAGATTGCCATAGCCGATGAGGCGCTTTTGGAGGCGGTTCGCCTGTCTCAGCGGTATTTGCCTGACTTATATTTGCCGGATAAGGCCATTGACCTCTTGGACGAGGGGGCGGCCTATGCCCGTATGGAGGAGCTGCGGACAAGCAAAAACGCCGCCCGCCGCCGGGAATTAGAGCAGGAGCTTTATGAAGCGGTACGGGACAGCCGGTATGAAAAAGCAGCCCAGCTGCGGGACAGAATGCAGCGCCTTGCGGCAAAGCCTGCGGAAAATAACCGCGCCCGCGCTGTTACGGCAGGAGATATTGCCTGGGCTGTTTCGGCAAGGACGGGCATCCCGGTAGGACGGTTGACGGCAGACGAAAGGGAGCGCCTTTTACACTTGGAGAATATCCTCAAAACGGGTGTTATGGGGCAGGATTTAGCCGTATCCCAGGTGGCGGAAACGGTCCGCAGAGGACTATCCTCTCTGCGGGATGGCAGCCGTCCCGTTGCCAGTATGCTATTTTCCGGACCTACCGGGGTGGGGAAAACAGAAGTTTGCCGAATGCTTGCCAAAGAACTCTACGGAAACCGGGAAGCCTTTATCCGTCTGGATATGACGGAATATATGGAAAAGCAATCGGTAGCCCGACTCATTGGCGCCCCTCCCGGCTATGTGGGCTATGGCGAGGGAGGGAAGCTTACAGAAGCAGTACGGCGCAGACCCTACTGCCTTGTGCTTTTGGATGAGCTGGAGAAAGCCCACCCCGATGTAATCGGCATTCTACTTCAGATTATGGAAGAGGGAGAGCTGACGGATTCCGCCGGACGAAAGGTCAGCTTTAAGAACGCCATTGTTGTGATGACCACCAATGTGGGCGGTGAGCACAAAAGCGATGGCTTGGGCTTTCAGCCCACAGGAAAAACCGCCCAAACCAAGGCGGCATTGGAGAAAAGCTTTACCCCTGAATTTTTAGGGCGTATTGACAGGATTGTTTGTTTCGCGCCTCTGGGTTTGCCTGCGATGGAGGAGATAGCGGAGAAATGCCTGCATCAGCTGCAAAGCCGGGCAGCGGAAAACGGTTTGCAGCTCCACTTGCCGGATGGGCTGGCGAAAGATATTTGCAAGGATATAAAAAGGCAGGATGGCGCCCGGCAAATCCGCCACTTGGTTCAGGAAAAGGTGGAAGGACCGTTGGCGGCATATCTGCTTCGCAGCGGCAAAAAACCCGTCAAAGTATGGGGGAAATGGACAGACGGCGCACTGTCTTTCCGGGGTTAATGACAAAAAAGGAGAAATACCGCATATTTTTGATAGAACAACCGTTCGAAAATAACAAAAAGTCGGTATTTTCTCCACTTTTTTTGAAAAAAATCAAAGAAAAAGATTGATTTTTTGAAAAACATCCGTTATACTGTCGTTAAAGGGAGTAAAAGGGTAGTTAAGTGGAGTAAAATGGAGTAGGAGGTGGCCAAAATGATCGGAAAATATCCGGCGAAGCTGGACGACAAGAACCGTTTGTTCGTTCCTGCAAAGCTTCGGGCTGAGATGGGCGAAGATTTCTTCGTAACCCTTGGTGTCAACTGCGGCCGCAGCTGCCTGACCGTTTACACCGCCAAAGACTGGGAAACCTTAGTGCAAAACTACAATGCTTTGCCCATTTCCCAGCGCAGCGCAGCTACCAGCCTTATTTTCATCAATGCCACCGAATGTAACCCGGACAAGCAGTTCCGTTTCACCCTGACCCAAAATCTTTTGGATTACGCAGGCATTGGCAGAGATGTGGTCATTGTTGGCAGAGCCGGTCAAGCAGAGATTTGGGATGCGGCAGCCTTCGATGCCTTTGAGAAAGAAAATCTTACGCCCGAGAAGCTGCTGGCTTCTCTGGAGGCGATTGGATTATGAGCGAGTTTTATCATATCTCCGTGCTTTTGCAGGAGTGTATCGACGGTCTTGACATTAAGCCGGACGGTGTTTATGTGGACGGCACATTAGGCGGCGCAGGCCATTCCGGGCAGATTGCCCGCCGTTTAGAAAATGGCTTGCTTGTGGGTATTGACCGGGACCCTGTGGCGCTGAAAGCGGCAGGGGAGCGCCTTGCACCCTTTGGTGAGAGAGTTAAGCTTGTCCATTCCAATTTCTGTGAAATGGCGCAGGTACTGGAGAGTCTCGGTATTTCCGGTGTAGATGGCATTTTGCTGGATTTGGGCGTGTCCTCACCCCAATTAGATGACGGCGCCCGGGGCTTTTCCTATATGGCAGA
>JAZRKY010000188.1:0-14630 GCA_045646585.1 Faecousia sp.
CCTTAAGACCCTGGAAGGCGTAGGGAGAAGTTCTGGGCTTAAATGCGCCACCGCGCAGAATATCCGCGCCAGATGCCTTAACGGCAGTAGCAACCTCGATAATTTGCTCCATAGATTCTACAGAGCAGGGTCCTGCAATCATTGCAAAATTACCGCCGCCAATGCGTACATCTCCAACCTGGACAATAGTATCATTAGGATGGAATTTTCGGTTTGCCTGCTTAAAGGGCTCAGAGACCCGTTTTACGCTGGAAACAATCTCCAGGCTGTTGAGAAGCTCCATATCCACGCGGCTGGTATCACCCACAAGACCAAGAACGGTAACCTCCTTACCTTCGGAAATATGAACATCTATATCCATATTTTTCAGCCAATTTACAAGGTGCTGGGTTTGCTGGGGGGTTGTGCCGTGTTTGAGTACTGCAATCATATAATCATCTCCTAAAAAAATAACTGCACAGATTTGAGTCTGTGCAGCGCATAAAGTAAATGGAATACTTATAATTTCGTGCAACACAAAACTCTATTACTTTTTGGTAAAAAAGTAATAGTAGCTAAAATAAAACTGTGCTGCAACGAACAATACGGTCATCGGAATGCCTCCTGATGAAAATATGGTATTAGTATATCACCACGGTTTGGATTATGCAATACTTTTTTTGTTTTTTCTTGTGTTATTTTGGCTTTTTGTTGCTAACCGAGACAATTTGTGAGGGCATCTTCTAATTGCTTTGGAGTTTCCCAACGGTTTGCAGGTAAATGGGCGCAGGCTTTCATTATTACGGCAGATAGTGCAGTATCTGCGCTTTCTGGCAGATTTTTGATGCTTACGGGTCGCTTTCCGCCTGTAATGGCTTGGTAAAGTACAACACCAACACCATAAACATCTGCGTTTTCGCTGATAACGGAAAAGAGGTCGTGGGATTCCGGCGGGGCATAGATGGTATGGTACCGCTTTGGCAGAGCTGTGTAGGAAAGCGCCGAAGTAGGTATGAAGCCCACATCGCCAATCTGAAAATTCCCCATTGGTGAGTGAAAGATGTTCTCAGGTTTCATTCCAATGTACATATATCCTGCCTCACGGCACTGGGTTAACCCCTTGCAGAGCTGTATTCCTAAGTGTATGATGTCCTCTTTTTGCAAACTGACTTTGTTAAACAAAACGACAAGGCTTCTTCTATAGGGGGACAGCAGCCATACATCATAGCCGATATCCCTTTTCTGTTCTGTTTGACAAACGGTGTAATGAGAGAAGTATTCACTGTAGGAAAGGGCGTTTAAGATAGCGGCTTGCTTTGCTAACTGTCGCGCCTCCTCTCTGTAGTATGCGTTAACCGCCTCTAAATTTGGAAAGGCGCCGGTAAGCAAAAAAGCGTCGGTTGTGGTTGGCTTTGCAGGAAATGCGTGCACCTTTGCGATATAGCGATTGCCATTATCTCTATCTGTTGCCGGGTAACAGTAAACGCCGTCCTTAACGGAGAATGCTTCCCCCAGCGAATATTGCGAAAATATGCTTGTTGTTGACAGGTGCGACAAAATATCAGCCTCCTTTTTCGTCGTGTTTTTCATAATAGATTGTGAAAATGAAAAAATCCACCGAATTTTGTTGCCTGCCTTGATAATTCTAATGGCGGTTGCTATAATAAATGACAATAATAAACAAGGCAGTGATTATATGGATCGGCTTAAAGATATTAAGTTATACTTATTCGATATGGACGGTACGCTGTATTTAGGTCAGCGGTTGTACGCTTTTACTAAGGAACTATTGGGTTGGATTAAGGATTCGGGCAGACAATATCTGTTTGTAACCAATAATTCCTCCAAAAGTGTTGCCGACTATATCAAAAAACTTGAGCATATGGGTATAACTGCTCAATATGAGGATTTTGTTACATCCTCTCAGGCGACAGCCTATTATCTATCCCAGCATCATAAGCAGGATAGGCTCTTTGTTTGCGGTACGAAATCCCTTAAGGAAGAGCTATTACAAGCCGGCTTTGTTCTTACTGAGAATCCCGATGAGGTAGACTGCATTGTAATGGGGTTTGACACAGAACTGACATTTCAAAAATTGGAGACAGTCAGCAAGCTCCTATGCACGAGAGATATACCCTATATAGCCACCAATGGCGATTATGTCTGTCCTACCGAGTTTGGCAGTGTGCCGGATTGCGGAAGCGTTTGCGATATGCTGTATAATGTTTCGGGCAAACGACCTCTGGTTATAGGCAAGCCTGCGACGCTCATCCCGGAGCTTGCGATGGCGCGGACAGGGTATAAAAAAGAGGAAACAGCGATGATTGGAGACCGCCTGTATACGGATATTTGCTGCGGCTTGAATGCAGGTATTTTGTCAGTATTGGTGCTTAGTGGCGAGACCGATGATGAAATGCTGAAACACTCTGATATTAAGCCGGATATTGTGTTGGCAGATGCTTCCCATCTAATGCAGAAAATGTAACAAAACATTCGCAAATTCTACATATATTTTTATGAAAAAATGGTTGTCTAAATCGAAAATCAATGCTATAATAGACGCAACGAAAACAGAAGGTGGGGTTAATCTATGAGTAAAATTATTTGTGATGTTTGCGGCGCGGCTTATCCCGAAACCGCCTCCCGTTGCCCTGTGTGCGGCAGTGTACATTACGGCACACCTGAGCCTGCATCTAATACAACTGTAACTTCCCGCAGAGAGCGAGAATCTGCCCGCGCATCCGGCAACCGCAATTCCGGGTCTAACAATGGAAAGCGCAGGAAAAAGGGAAAGAAGAATAATCCCTTTGGCAAGTATATTGCCGTTGGTATTGCCCTGGTGGTTGTGCTGGTTATTTTAATTAGTATGCTGGTATCCTCCTGTGATAACGGCAACAAGCCTACAGAGCCCCAGGTTACAACAAATCCTCCGGCTACCACACTGCCTGAGGTTCCCTGTACCGGCATTACACTATCTGCTGAGAGCGTCAGCCTTACGGAATTTGGTCAGACAATCCGCTTGACTGTCATCTGTAATCCTGAAGATACGACCGATTTGGTAACATTCTCTTCCAGTGATCTTTCCGTTGTTACGGTTGACGAGATCGGCGAGTTGGTTGCCATCGGCCCCGGATCTGCCCAGATTACCGTCACCTGCGGTGATGCCACCGCCGTGTGCGAGGTTACCTGCACAATGCAGGAAGAAACCGAGCCTCCCACGCTGCCTCCCGAAACACTTGTTCTCAACAGAAATGATTTCACGCTTCGCTTTAAGGGTGATAAGTGGCAGCTCTACAGTGGTACTATTGATAAGAGCCTGATTACCTTTACTTCTGCAAACGAATCTGTTGCAACCATCGTAAACGGTATGGTTACTGCTGTTGGCGGCGGTGTAACAACTGTTTATGCTGAGTATGGCGACCAAAAGGTTTCCTGCATTGTTCGCTGCAGCTTCCAGGACGATACTACTTCCGACGGCAACGGTGGTGTTCAGGAGGACAACGGTAATTCCGGCAATAACGGAAATAACGGCAATACCGGCAGCGGTGAGTATGCTCTGTGGAATACCTATGGCAAGGATCTTTACAGAGATGCAACCATCAAGGTTGGCGAAACCTTATCCCTTTATCTGAAGGACTCTGCAAATAATACCTTCACCATTGAATGGACGGCAAGCGCAGAGGGCATTGTTTCCATTGACGGCCGCAATATTACAGGTGTTGCACCCGGCAGAATTACACTTAAGGGCACCTATGACGGCGTAGAATTCCAGTATATTATTCGCGTTGCGCCTGCTACTGAATAAATGGAAAAACGGCAGTACGATTGTACTGCCGTTTTTATCATTCAGAATGCATAAGAGAATCTCTGCGGAAGAGGGTCGTAATGCACCACAGTCCTGCCAGGCCGATAACTGTGTAGATGATTCGTGCGATCAGCGCATCCTGCCCGCCGAAGAGCCACGCCACAAGATCGAATTGAAACAGACCAACAAGACCCCAGTTCACCGAGCCGACAATAGAAAGAATCAATGCAAGTGTATCCAAGGTAATAACCTCCGTTCCTGTATTTGGATATGCTTAGTATGTCAGAAAAAAAGAGGATTATGCGTTGAAAATTTGCCAATTCTCTGCTATAATCATAAAAAATAAATTGGAGGCAGAAAATGACGACCTTGCAGGAAAGCGCATTTGCGAAAATTAACCTTACCTTAGATGTTTTAGATAAGCGTTCCGACGGCTATCACAACATTAAGAGTATTATGCAAACAATCTCTTTGAGAGATGATGTGGAAATTGATATTGGCACAGGCGCGCCTTGGCGTCTGCTTTGCGATTGGGAGGATATTCCTGCAGATGAGAGTAATCTCGCTTGGAAAGCTGCTAAGGTTTTCTTTGATACAACAGCAAAAGACCCTGAGGGCTTGGAAATACGAATTACGAAGCGGATTCCTACCCGGGCAGGTTTGGGCGGCGGCAGCGCAGATGCAGCTGCTGTTTTACGGGCGCTGAACCGCCATTACGATTACCCCTTTTCCATACTGGCGCTGGCTGAGCTTGGCACGCAGGTAGGCAGCGATGTTCCGTTCTGCGTTATCTGCGGCACAGCTATGGCAGAGGGCAGAGGAGAGCGCCTGCGCAAGCTGGCGGATATGCCCGAGGATTGCTGCTTTGTCGTTTGTAAACCCGATTTTTCCTCTTCAACACCTGAATTGTACCGCAAATTGGATGAAAAGGTAATTGCCCATCGACCTGACCATCAGGCGATGGAAAGCGCTCTTCTTGCAGGCGATTTAGGAAAAATCGCTGAAAATCTTTGTAATGTCTTTGACCCGGTGGTAACCCAAGAGCATCTTGAAATCAATTACATTAAATCTATCTTCAACAGCTATGGTGCGGTAGGTTACCAAATGACCGGCTCCGGCTCTGCTGTATATGCGATCGTACCCACCTTCGAGCACGCCGCGGTTATCTGCAATATGCTCAGGGAGAACTATCCCCAAATTTATATCGCAAAACCTGTATAATTTACGGTAAATCCGTCCATACTGGAGTCATTTCAGTATGGACGGTGTTTTTAATGAAAAAAGCGATCTTATTTGTATGTATATCCTTGTTTTTAAGCGGATTAAGCTTTATTGTGGATTGTTCTGCAGAAAAAATGCAGCTTGGCGAAGAAATCATCCGGCTGCATGTTGTTGCAAATTCTGACAGCACTGAGGACCAAGCGCAGAAATTGCGTGTTCGGGATGCAGTTAATGATTACTTAAGCAAAATTCTCAAGGATGTATCTACAGCAGAGCGGGCAAAAGAGGTTATTTCCGCAAATATTTCCGCATTGGAGGCAATAGCTCAGGCGCAGCTTGCAGGTGAAGGCTCTGCATATGGAGTAAATGTAAGTCTTGCAGAGGAGCCTTTTGATGTACGGCACTATGATACTTTTTCTTTGCCTTCCGGCGTATATACCTCACTGAGAGTTGAGATAGGGGAAGCGGCAGGGAAGAATTGGTGGTGCGTTGCTTTTCCGTCATTGTGTATGCCGGCAACAAGTGAGAAATTTTGCGAGGTTGCTACCAATTCCGGCTTTTCTGAGGAACTGACTGAGAGCCTAACCCGGAACGATAAAATTGAGATTCGGTTCTTTTTTCTGGATTTTCTTGGAAATCTGGAGAATTATCTATATAATCGGTAAATTCACCCTACCAAAATCCCGTATTTATGCTATAATAGCTGCAGGAATGTATAAAGGGGTGTGTATATGCTGCAGCTGATTTTAGGCACAGACTGGGTTGCCAACCGAGGTGCCATTCATCGTATGCTGTCTAAGGATGTCGCCCGGCAGAAAACGAACAGAATACTACTGGTGCCTGAGCTTATCAGCCACGATACGGAGCGCAGACTTTGCGCAGTTGCAGGCGATACCACCAGCCGCTTTGCGGAGGTTTTGTCCTTCTCTCGATTAACAAGGAGAGTCTCTGAATATACGGGTGTTGCACCTGTTCAGTGTTTAGACAACGGTGGCAGAGTTGTGGCAATGGCGTCTGTTGCCAAGCAGCTGCGGGGAAGCCTAAAGGCATATGCCTCTGTTGAGACAAAGCCCGAATTTCTTACAGACCTTGTGGACGCAATAGACGAATTTAAGCGCTGCTGCATTTCTCCTGAAGATCTGCGCAAGGCTTCCTTTGATAGCGAGGGCTTACTGGCGCAAAAGCTGGAGGAGCTATCGCTTCTTTATGAAGGCTACGATGCTCTGACTGCAAGAGGAAAATGCGACCCGAGAGATCAAATGACCTGGCTCTTAGAGCAACTGGAAAACAGCACCTTCGGTGAAAACCATACGATTTACATAGACGGTTTTCCTGATTTTACGCGGCAGCATATGGCAATTATCAGCCATTTTATCTGCACTTCACCTCAGGTCGTTGTAAGTCTTAACTGCGATACGCCCGGCACGGATAATATGGCATTCCAAAAGGCCGGCGAAACGGCAAAAACCCTGCTGAATATTGCCAAAATGCACGGCGTAGAGGTGGAAATTCACCGAATTGCACCGACGCAAACGCCTGTTACGCCTGTTTATCAAAAATTGTATCAGGGTAATATTTCCCAATCCATTTCTGAATATGTAACGGCGATTCGCGCAGATACACCCTATGATGAAGTAAATATCGCAGCAGACAGGATATGGGAGCTTATTAGAAACGGCGCTCGTTTCCGAGATATTAGTGTTGTTTGCGGAAATGTAGCTTTATACCGAACGGCAATAAATAACACATTCCGCAGATGCGGTATTTCTTACTATATGTCCGGCAAGGAATGTGTACTGGAAAAATCGGTTATCCATACGGTGATGACAGCCCTCGATGCGGCCTTTGGCGGCTTTGACCGCGAGGATATATTGTCATACCTGCGCAGCGGCTTATCGCCTTTATCCCTTACAGATTGCGACAGGCTGGAGAACTATGCCCTTTTATGGGGCATCACAGGAAAAGCCTGGTGCGTAAAATGGGAAAATCACCCTCGCGGTCTTGGGGCGCAGTGGTCAGACAGAAGCAGGGCGGAATTGGAAGAATTGGAGCAGCTTCGCATTCAGCTGATTACTCCGCTTTTGCATATGCGGGACGGCTTTAAGACGGCAGCCAATGTTTCCCAAAAGGTAGAGGCGCTTTACGCCTTTTTGGAGGAGATTTCCTTTGCCCGGCGATTGCGCCGGCTTGCTGATGAATATGACCTGGAAGGGGATAATCCCGGCGCGCAGGTGCTTAATCAGTTGTGGTCCATTCTCATAAATGCCCTTGAGCAGATGCACGATGTGCTGGGCGAGACCGCTTGGGAAGATACAGGGTTTACAAGACTTTTGCGCCTTGTGCTCAGCCAGTACGATGTTGGCACAATTCCGCCTGTCTTGGACGCGGTTACCATAGGTTCTGTAAGCGCTATGCGCTGTCAGCAGGCAAAGCATCTGTTTGTCCTTGGCGTAACCGAAGGGGATATGCCCGGCTATAGCGGTTCTTCCGGCATCCTCAACGACTGGGAGCGTACTGCGCTCCGCCAAATGGGTATTCCTCTTACAGGTGGCGCCATAGATGGTATTTACGCCGAGTTTTCTGAAATCTACGGTGTATTCTGCGGCGCAAGGCAGTCTATTACCGTTTCCTGTTCTGTGGGTATGCCATCTTTTATATTCAGGAGACTGTCAGCATTTGCCGGCGGCGAGGAAATCTGTGAAAACAATATTGCTGTAGGTCCTGACAGGCTTTCTATTGCGGCAGAGCTCGTCCGTAAGGGACAAGAGGAGCTTGCTGAAGCACTTGGACTTTCTGACGCCTACAGACATATTGCAAACAGCGCCGCCTTTGAATACGGCACAATCAGCAGGGAGAACGTTTCCAGGCTGTATGGAGATAGGCTTACCTTATCTGCATCCCAGGTAGATAAGTTTGCTGAGTGCCGTATGCGGTATTTTCTACAGTACGGACTGCGCGTAAAGGAACGGAAGATAGCAACCGTCGACCCGGCAGAGTACGGTACTTATGTCCACGCAGTTTTGGAAGAGACCGCCCGAGAGGTTATGGAAAAGGGCGGATTCCAGGCTTGCGCAGTCAGCGATGTACTTTCTATTGCAAGAAAATACTCTAACGAATACATTACGAGCCATTTTGCAGACATTGATTCCCAGCGCATAGCCTATCTCCTTAACCGAAATGTACAGGAATTGGATATGGTTGTGGAGGAGCTTTGGAAAGAGCTGCACAGCTGCGCATTCCGTCCTAAGTACTTTGAATTGAATTTTGGAGATGACGGCGCAATGCCCGCAATCAGAATTGATGGTGCGGCGATGGAGGCCAGTTTGCAGGGTTTTGTGGATCGTGTAGATGTTTGGGACGACGATGGTAGGAATTATATCCGCGTCGTTGACTATAAAACAGGCAAAAAAGATTTTGATTACTGCGATGTATCTAATGGCATTGGGCTTCAAATGCTTTTGTATCTCTTTGCCCTTACCCAAGCGGATACCGACTTGTTTGGCAAGAAACCCTGCGCTGCAGGCGTACAGTATTTTCCGGCAAGAGCGCCCGTTGTTGCATCTGAAGGGTCGGTATCTCAAGAGGAAGCAGATGCCCTCAGAATTAAGGAATGGAAGCGCAAGGGCTTACTGCTTAACGATATGGATGTATTGCAGGCAATGCAGCCCGAGGATGCCCCTCAGCGCCTGGATTTCCGTGTGAAGAAGGACGGAGAGGTAACGGGTGCTATTGCCGACAGAGAACAGCTGCGAGACCTTGAGAGGTATATTATTATCCTTCTTCGTCAGTTTGTTGATACCATAGCCTCCGGTGATATTACTGCAAACCCATATACCAGGGGGAGCTATCACGATGCCTGCGCTTATTGCCCGTACTCTCAGATATGCGGCGGTGAGCAGGAGAAGGGACGCAGAGATTATGCGGCAATGAAGGCGGACGCGTTTTGGGAGCAGATCAGAAAGAAGGTGAATGCATAATGGCTAATTTAACCCCGCAGCAGCATCAAGCGGTATATGATAACGGCGGAAAGCTACTTGTTTCTGCCGCTGCCGGCTCCGGCAAGACGATGGTACTTGTTGAGCGACTTATGCGTTACATTCTTGATCCCATAAACCCTGCCAATATTGATGATTTTCTGATTATTACCTACACGAAAGCGGCGGCCTTAGAGCTGCGGGAGAAAATCGGCAAGCGATTAAATCAGCTTCTTGCGGAAGATGCCGGCAATCGGCATTTACAAAATCAGCTCCAGCGGCTCTACCTTGCAAAAATCTCTACTGTCCACGGCTTTTGTACGGATATTCTCCGGGAAAATGCCTATCGGCTGAACATTCCTGCGGATTTCCGTGTAGCGGAAGAGGATGAATGTGCCTTATTGCAGGAGTCGGTGCTCAATCAGCTGTTAGAGGATGCCTACAATGATATTGGGACAGATGATGACTTTAGAACGGTTGTGGATACCCAGGGTTTTGGCCGTGATGACAGAAAGCTCCCGCAAATCATTCTGAGCATCTATCAGAGCGCCCAATGCCACTTAAATCCTGATGCCTGGTTAGATAAATGCGTGCAGGAAAGTGAGATTACAGAGATTTGCGATGCCTCTGAAACGGTTTGGGGAAAATATCTTATTGCGGATCTATATGCCACCTTAGACCTCTTTATTCCGGCTATGCAGCGTTGCGCGCAAGAGGCAAACCGGGCAGAGGGTATGGAAAAGGCGGCCACCTTGCTTTCTACCACTTGTGAGCAAATGATAGCGCTGCGAGGCTGCCAAACCTGGCAGGAAATTCAAGATCATCTCATTCTGCAGTTTGGTACGATGACCTTTAGCAAAACCGCTGACCCGGAGCTGAAGGAGCGAATTAAGGCTGTTCGTGATAGCTGTAAGGACGCCCTGCAGAAGAAACAGACTGTATTTTCCTACGATAACCAACAGGTCATTTCTGAGCTGAAAAGCTGCGCGCCTGTGGTCAGAGGACTTGTTTCGCTTGTGAGAAAATTCAATGTTGCTTATGCCAAGCGCAAGCAGGCTAAGAGAATTTTGGATTTTTCAGATTTGGAGCATAGCGCGTTAGACCTTTTATGGGGAAAACAGCGCACAGGCATAACGGTTGCAGCCAATGAAATAGGACAGCGCTTCCGGGAAGTAATGGTGGATGAATATCAGGACAGTAATGCGGTTCAGGATGCCATTTTCTGCGCATTGACACAGAAAGAGCAGAACTGCTTTATGGTCGGTGATGTGAAGCAATCTATCTACCAGTTCCGTTTGGCTGACCCTGGCATTTTCCTTGAAAAATACAATTCTTATTTGCCGGCAGATATAGCAGAGATTGGACAGGGGAGAAAGGTACTCTTAAGCAAAAACTTCCGTTCATCGGTTGGCGTAATCAGCGGCATTAACGATGTTTTTAGCCTGTGTATGTCGCCCGGTGTTGGTGGACTGTGTTATGGCGATGAAGAGAGACTTTATGGCGACGAGAATAAGCCCGAATTACCCGACCCGGAAATAGAATTTTATGCCATTGAGGTAGAGCAGGACACCTATGCTGAGGAAGCGGCATTTGTTGCAAAAAGGGTACGGCAGTTATTGGATAAGGGGAGCTTAGTCCGTGGTGAGGACGGGCTGCGCCCTGTCGCTGCCGAGGATATTGCCATTATTCTTCGTTCTCCCGGCTCTGTTGGGGCAGAGTTTGCCTCTGCCCTGGAAAAAGCAGGCATTCCTTGCTGTTTTGGTAACGAACAGGATGTGCTTCAATCAGAAGAGGTGCAGTTTCTTACCTCCTTATTACAGGTGATTGACAATCCGCTGCAGGATATTCCTCTTGTTGCTGTTATGATGAGCCGTGTGTTTGGCTTTTCAGCTGACGAGATGGCAAGCCTTCGCAAGAGCGACACCTTTAGTCCCATTTTTCACTTAATAAAACGGTCGCAGGATGAAAAGGTCTGCGCATTTTATGATTTGCTTTCTCAGCTTCGTAAAAAGGCAAGAATGTGTACGATTTCTGCCCTCTTAGAGCACATTTTTGTTCTTACAAGAATGGACAGCATATATTCTGCAGCAAAAGGAAGCACAGAAACCATAGAGACATTTCTGCAGCTGGTGTCTCAGGCGGAGCAGCTTGGAAGAAGGGATCTTCGCAGCTTTTTAGCGTATTTGGAAGGCCTTGCAGAAAGAGGGCTTGCATCCTCTGTCAATAATCGGACAGCGGGAATGGTAACCATTTTGAGTATCCATAAGTCCAAAGGACTTGAATATCCTGTTGTATTTCTCTGCGGACTTTCCAAGGGCTTCAACCGAGAGGATTTGAAGGAGCAGGTTCTCTGTGACAGAATGCTTGGTCTTGGTGTTACTTATGTAGACCCTGCGTTGCGCGTACGGTATCCAACTATCGCAAAACGGGCAATTATGCGCAAAAAAAGCGCCGATAGTCTGTCTGAGGAGCTGCGTGTTTTATATGTGGCGATGACAAGAGCGAAAGACCGGCTGATTATGACCTACGCATCGCGCTATTTGGAAAATGCCATTAATAAATACGCCCATCGGTTGGATTTCGCCGGGAATTTGCTCCTTGCCAGTGATGCTGCCTCTATGGGCGATTGGGTATTGCAGACAGCTATGCAAAGGATTGAGGCAGGGGAACTGTTCGCCCTCGGCAACAGACCGTCAGCCCTTACAATAAAGGACCATCCCTGGCATATTGCGGTGATTTCTGATTCTGAAGCAAATGTGGTTTGTAATGCGCAAGCGCAGGAGATTACACACGGTAGTGCGGATATGACTTATCAGAAATATAAGGAAGCCCTTTCCTATGTCTATCCGTACGAAAAAGCCACATATTTCCCATCTAAGCAGACAGCTACCCAGCTAAAGGGCAGGGAGAAGGATTTGGAAATAGAAGAAGATACGGTTAGGCAGAAGAATTACCGTCCTTGGCGGAAGCCTTCTTTTGCCGGGCAGGTGAATGATCGGCTCTCTATCGGTACGGCAACCCACAAGGCCCTTCAGTTTATAGAATTTGATTGTCCTCCTTCAATGGATGCCCTGAACACAGAGCTTGCGCGCTTAAATACCATAGGGCGTTTGACCGATGAAGAGCTTTCTGCCATTGACAGAAAGGGAATATTTGCATTTTTGCATTCTCCCTTGGGGCAAAAACTTTGTGAAAGCCAAAATGTTTTAAGGGAATTTAAGTTTTCGATTCTTATCCCCGCAGATACCTTTGCGGAAGGGTTAGAAGACGACAGTGTTCTCTTGCAAGGCGTTGTTGACTGCGCTATATTGGAAGATGACGGTATTACGGTCATTGATTTTAAGACGGATATTGTAACCTGTGAGACCGTTGCAGAAAAGGCAGAGGGGTACCGCAGACAAATAGAGGCCTATGCTGAAGCACTCTCAAAAATTTATCAGCTTCCTATTAAGCGCTCTGTCTTGTATTTCCTTCACCTAAATGAAGCCATTGATGCAGGTTAAATTAACCGCCGAATGGAAAACCATTCGGCGGTTAATATTAGCGGCTGTTGCGGTTATTCTGATTGTTCTGGTTGTTATTCTGATTTTGATTGTTCTTGTTCTGATTCTGGTTGTTATTCTGATTCTTATTCTGGTTTTCCATAATTAAATTCCTCCGTTATTTACTGCGGCGTAGCCGCGGTATTACTTTGCCCGGATTTTCAGGATTTATCCCTTGCCTTAAAAATCAGACTTGCCAGTAGCCCTGCAAAGACAGCGGCGGTAATACCGCCGGCAGTCGCTTTCAGGCCGCCGGTAAAAATACCGATAAAGCCGCTTTCATCTACAGCTTCCTTGACACCTTTGGAAAGGGTATAACCAAATCCCGTCAGCGGCACACTTGCGCCAGCGCCTGCAAAATCTGCAAGAGCGCCGTATAAGCCGATGCCGCCAAGGATAACACCTGCCACTACATAAGATACAAGAATTCTTGCCGGAGTGAGCTTTGTTTTGTCAATTAAAATTTGACCAATCAGGCAGAGTAGTCCGCCAATGAAAAAGGCTTTCAAATAATCCATATCAGCACCCCTCGATACATACGGCGTGGCATACACCCGGGATAGGCAGACTTTGCTGCGTTGAGGTTGGGGAGAGCAGCGCGCCTGTGCCGCAGAATAATATTTTCTTTAATTTTCCCTTCGATAGCTTATTTAATAGCTCTCCGCAAAGGGTAATGGCGCTGCATCCGCAGCCGGAACCGCCTGCGTGTACATCCTGCTTCAGATTGTCGAATACAAGGCAGCCGCAGTCGGTTATCTTTCCGCCAAGGCTGATTCCTTCCAGTTGGGCAAGATTGAGTAAGGTTTCTTTACCAATCTGACCAAGGTCGCCGGTTACAATCAAATCGAAATCCTCAGGTCTTGTTTTGAAATCATCAAGATGGGCCTTGATGGTAGCAAGGGCAGCCGGCGCCATTGCCGCGCCCATATTATTTGCATCCTTAATACCCAAGTCTGTAACAGTACCAATGGTACAGCCTGTAATTTTCGGTCCTTTTCCGCTGCTGCAGACCAATGCCGCACCTGCGCCCGTTACCGTCCACTGGGCGGTGGGTGTTCGTTGACCGCCATAACCCAGAGGAAAACGGTACTGACGCTCCGAGGAAGCAAAATGGGAGGATGTCATAGCCACAACCTTATCAAAATAGCCACCGCCGACAGTCATCGTTGCCAAAAGGAGACTTTCTGCCATTGTGGAGCAGGCGCCATAAAGACCCAAATGGGGAATATTTGTATTTCTTAGGGTAAAGGACGAGCCAATACACTGATTTAGCAGATCGCCGGAATAAACCAAATCCAGTTCATTTTGGTTTATTTTTGCCTTTTCGCACAGGGTCTGTAAAGCCAACTGCTGCATATGCTTTTCTGCCTGTTCCCAGGTTTCCTGACCAAAATAGGAGTCGTTGCTTGTTATATCGAAGGTGTTTCCCAGCGGACCTTCTGATTCCTTTTTACCTGCCACATTCGCCCAGGTAGTAATGATTGGTGCGATTGCAGGAATAAAGCTTTGTTTTCCTCTTTTTTGTGTTGCCATAATTACCACCTTTCTGTGTTTTCTATTATGTGCAAAAGGTGGAAAATTATATAGCGGCTTGAAAATTACAGGGAAATGAACAGAAAAAAGCGTCAGCTCTTAGATAGCTGACGCTAATTTGTTATTTACCGGCAAGGGCTCTTTCCAGCCAAACACAGCCAAAATCCAATGCCGTGTAAAGACCGGCTTTTTCGCCTTTTTTGACAATGCGGTCTCTGGGCTTTGCGGCGGGGTCTGTCAGCTGAAGCTGAACAGAAACGCGCTTTGCAATTTCTTCACCGCCCACATTCTCAGTCTCCAAAATTTGAAGCATAACGATGTGAGAGTCTGCCATAGAGCCGTAGTAAATCATATTATCCTTACGCATAAGGGGATGACCCTTATAGGTCAGAATCTTCTTTTCTTCAGACATAATAACCTCCTTAAAAATGGGAGGAGGCTTCTGCGGTGGCAAAAGCCTCCTATAAAATCAGTTCTTCTCAAACAGATAGCTCTGTACCAGCGTACGCAGAAGCTCGTCCCGATCAATCTTGCAAATCAGGCAAGTCGGAGGCCAAGCGGTCTTAGGAAGACAAT
>JAZRKY010000189.1:0-2602 GCA_045646585.1 Faecousia sp.
CTTTATGTTAGATGCCCAGCGCCAGTCCTATGGCGCCGGCTTAGACCCCGATTGCCAGCACTCCTATATGTGGGTCTGCAAGAGCCACTACTACGGCCCCACTTTCTATAATTTCCCCTATGCCTTTGGCGGTCTGTTTGCCCGGGGTCTGTACGCCCAGTACGAAAAGGAAGGGGAGAGCTTCATTCCCAAGTACAAAAAGCTCCTCTACACCACCCCCATCGCCACCGCCGAGGATACTGCCAAGGTTGCGGACATTGATTTGACCGATAAGGCGTTCTGGGCTGCGGCTCTGCAGACGATTGCAGACCAGATTGACCTGTTCTGCGCGCTTGTGGAGGCATAAAATGGAAAAACTGTGCGCGTTTTTGGACTATGCCCACAGCGCCTATCACGCTGTGGATTACCTGAAAAAGGAATTTGTTGCCAATGGCTATATGCCCCTTTCTGAGGGGGCGGATTGGCGCTTGACGGCCGGGGGCAAGTACTTTGTTACCCGGGGCGGCAGCGCGGTAATTGCCTTCCGTGTGCCGGAAAATAGCCCCAAGGGCTTTATGATGTCTGCCGCTCATTCTGACAGACCCACCTTTAAGCTGAAGGAAAATGGGGTATTGGAGGGAAAGTACACCCGCCTGTCCGTCGAGCGGTACGGCGGTATGCTGATTGCCCCTTGGCTTGACCGCACTTTGTCCTTGGCAGGTCGGGTGCTGGTGGAAACGGAAAATGGCATCGAAAGCCGCCTTGTAGATATTGATAAGGATTTATTGCTGATTCCCAATGTGGCGATTCATATGAATCGGGCGGCAAACGATGGCTATAAGTGGAATCCTGCAGTGGATGTTCTGCCCCTTTTGGGTGGAAAGGATGCGAAAGGCAAGCTGGAAAAGCTGCTGGAGGAGACTGCCGGCGGAAAGCTTTTGGGGCAGGATTTGTTCCTTTATGTCCGGGAAAAGGCAAAAATTTGGGGCATTGACGAAGAATTTATCTCCGCCCAGGGCATTGACGATTTGGCCTGCGCCTGGGTTTGCACCCAGGGCTTTCTGCACGCGGGGGAGAGCGAGAGCGTACCCCTTGTTTGTGTGTTTGACAGCGAGGAGGTTGGCTCCGGCTCTGTCCAGGGCGCGGCTTCTGACTTCTTAGAGGCGACACTCCAGAGAATTTGCGTGGCGATGGGATGGAATCTCAAGCAGATGCTTTCCCAGTCCTTTATGGTGTCGGCTGACAACGGACACGCGCTCCATCCCAACCACCCGGAGCTTGCTGACCCCCAAAATGCCCCCATTATTGGTGGCGGTGTGGTGCTTAAATTCAATGCGGCGCAAAAATACACCACCGATGGCGCTTCTGGCGCGGTGGTGCGGTCGGTTGCGAAAAAGGCAGATGTGCCGGTGCAGACCTACTATAATCGGGCGGATTTGCCCGGTGGCTCGACCTTGGGCTATATTTCCCTTTCCCATGTTTCCGTTTTGTCGGCAGATATTGGGCTTGCCCAGATTGCGATGCACTCCTGCTATGAAACGGCGGGGGTAAAGGACGCCGAAAACCTCGTTGGGCTGATGAAGGTCTATTATGGCAGCAGCCTGACCGTTCCTGAGGATGGGAATTATCAATTGACAATGGACAATTGACAGTTGACAATTAAGGTGTCGGCAGAGCTGACGATTAAAAATTAGGAAGGCAAAACGCCTCCCTAATTTTTTTGAACGGAGTTTAAATTTGCATTTTATAGTTTCCCGTAGGTTTTATCCAAGAATCGCTGGGCGGTGATGACGGCTCGCTTGTGGGTGCCTTCGCCGATTTTACCCGCTTCGTCAAAGGCTTCTACCCGGAAGGTGATAATCGGCCCCTCCACTGCGATAACCTCGGCTTCTGCCCGAACCTCCAGACCTACCGGGGTGGCAGAGATATGGGAGATGTTCAGCTCTGTGCCGACCGAGGTCTTTTCCTCCGGCAGAGCCTCGGCGATTGCTTCGCAGGCTGCGCCCTCCATCAGCGCCACCATACAGGGCGTGGCGTAAACAAGTAAGCTGCCGGAGCCTACCTCCAAGGCGGTATCCTCCCGCTCTACGCAGGTAAAAACTTCTCCCGTCATTCCAACAGTAATTTCCATAACAAACCCTCCTTTTTTGTACAAGTATAACGGAAATAGGGAATGGTGTCAATAAAGGGATTGATATTTTATTTCCTTTGCTTTATAATAAGCACAAATTCAGAAAAGAGGTGCCATTATGGGTGTTTATGACAAACTCAACTTAACCATGCTCTGCGACTTCTACGAGTTGACAATGGGCAACGGCTACTTCGAAAACGGCTATAAGGACAGAATGTGCTATTTCGATGTATTCTTCCGGAAATGCCCCGACGGCGGCGGCTTTGCCATTGCCGCAGGCTTGGAGCAGATTTGCGAGTATGTTAAGGACCTGCATTTCTCTCCCGAGGATATCGAATATCTCCGTGGCCGGAAGATTTTCTCCGAAGCATTTTTGGAATACCTGTCCGATTTCCGCTTCACAGGCGATATTTGGGCAGTTCCCGAGGGTACGCCCATTTTCCCCAACGAGCCGATTATGATCGTCCGTGCGCCTGCCATTCAGGCTCAGCT